>NZ_JBSGBY010000118.1:4614-16836 GCF_053601505.1 Nocardia sp. NPDC004722 | reverse complement strand
GCCTTGAGGGCCTTCTCGTCGACCTTGGCGACGTCCTTGATTTCGCAGCGTAGGCGGGTGATACAGCCCTCCACCTCGATGATGTTGTCGAGGCCACCCAGACCGGCGACGATTTGATCCGCTTTCGACATATTTCCTCCGAGCGTGTCGAGTAGACAAAACTGGTTATAACCAGTATATGTCTGGTTATAACCAGTCACGGTAACTGACGCTGAACAGTTCGCGTGACTCCATTCACAGACTGAGGACCACCATGGCCGATGCCGTCGAGAGCTCTCGCAAGAAGCTCGATCTATCGGGACTGCAGAAGCTCGGCCGCAGCTTGATGCTGCCGATCGCCACGCTACCCGCTGCCGGACTGTTGCTGCGACTGGGACAGGACGACATGCTCGGCCGCTGGTCGGCACTCAAGACCGTCGCTGACGTGCTCGCCGCCGCCGGCGGCGCGCTCATCGACAACCTGCCCCTACTCTTCGCCGTCGGCATCGCCATCGGCTGGGCCAAGAAGGCCGACGGCTCCACCGCGCTCGCGGCGGTGGTCGGCTACCTCGCCTTCAACGGCGTGCTCAAGGCCATGTCGCCGGTCGTGCTGGAAGGCAAGGTCGATGCGAAAGGCGCTCAGGCACTGGTGAATTTCGGTGTCCTCGGCGGCATCGTGATCGGTCTGACCGCCGCGTACCTGTGGCAGCGGTTCCACCGCACCCAGTTGCCGGACTACCTCGGCTTCTTCTCGGGTCGCCGCCTGGTGCCGATCCTGACCGCCTGTGCGGCCGTGGTCATCGGTGTGGTCATGTCGTTCATCTATCCGGCCTTCAACTCCGGACTGACGTCCCTGGGTAATTTCGTCGCCGACAACTCGGTCGTCGGCGGCGGCATCTTCGGGTTTGCCAACCGGATGCTGTTGCCGCTGGGTCTGCACCACATCATCAACTCGGTGGTCTGGTTCGTGCTCGGCGACTACACGACCGGTGGTCAGACCTACCACGGTGACATCGCCATGTTCCTGCACGGTGACCCGCATGCCGGCACCTTCATGACCGGCTTCTTCCCGATCATGATGTTCGGCCTGCCCGCCGCGGCCCTGGCCATCTGGCGGCATGCCAAGCCGGAGAACCGCAAGATGATCGGCGGTATCATGCTGTCGACCGGTCTGACCGCGTTCCTGACCGGTATCACCGAGCCGCTGGAGTTCTCGTTCATCTTCGTGGCTTGGCCGCTGCTGCTGATCCACGCGATTTTCACGGGCTCGTCGCTGGCGCTCACCAATGCGCTCGGTATCCACGACGGATTCACCTTCTCCGCAGGCGCCATCGACTACCTACTCAACTTCGGCAAGGCGACGCATCCGCTGCTTCTCATCCCGATCGGCCTCGGCTACGCCGCCCTGTACTACGTCACGTTCAGCTTCATCATCAAGCGCTGGAACCTGAAGACTCCGGGCCGCGAGGACGATGAGGCGGAAACCGAAAAGGAGAATGTCGCCGCATGATCACTCGCACCGCCGTCGTTGCGTCCAAGACCGGGTTGCACGCCCGCCCCGCCGCGTTGTTCGCCAAGGCCGCCGGGGAAGCCGGTGTGCCGGTGAAGATCTCGGTCGAGGGTAAGGATCCGATCGCCGCCAACAGCCTGCTGCAGGTGATGACCCTCGGCGCCAAGCAGGGCGACACCGTCACCCTGCATGCCGAGGACGGGGCCGACGCGGCCCTGGACAAGCTGGTCGCGATGCTGGAGACCGATCTTGACGCGTGAGGTGCGCGGTGTCGCCGCCGCTCCCGGGATCGCGGTCGGTGCGGTGAAGTGGCTGGCGCCCGCGCCGGTCACCAGCCGCACCGACGCCCCCGGGAGTGACGTCGAGGCCGAAATCGCTCGTGCGCAGGCCGCTTTCGAGACGGTCGCCGCCCGCTACTCGGCCCAGGCGCTCGATGCCAAGGGCCCGGCGGCGGACATTCTGTTCATGACCTCGGCGCTGGCCGCCGATCCGGCGCTGCTGGATCAGGTGCGCGCCGAGATCCGCGGTGGGACGCCGACCGCGCACGCGGTCACCGAGGCGGTCGCGCATTTCGGTGCGCAGCTGGCCGCCCTTGGAGGCATGATGGCCGAACGCGCCACCGACCTGAAGGACGTCGGACAGCGCGTGGTGGCCGAACTGCTGGGGGTGGAGCCGCCCGGAATCCCGGACAGTGCCACGCCTTTCGTGCTCGCCGCGCATGATCTGGCACCGGCCGACACCGCCACGCTGGACCCGCAGAAGGTGCTGGGCCTGCTCACCGTGGCGGGCGGGCCGACCTCGCACACCGCGATTCTGGCCAAGGCCCTGGGCATTCCGGCCGTGGTGGCCGCCCCGGACGCGGTGCAGATCGCCGAGAACACCGAGGTCGTCCTCGACGGCACGGCGGGCGTGGTCGAGCTCGAACCCACCGCCGCGCGTCGCGAGGAGGTGCTCGCGATCCGCGCCCGCCAAGCCGACGTGCCGACCGGTCCCGGCCGCACCGCCGACGGTCATGCCGTGCCGCTGCTGGCGAATGTGGGTTCGGTGGCCGACGCGCAGCTCGCGGTCGAACTCGGGGCCGAGGGCGTCGGCCTGTTCCGGACCGAATTCCTGTTCCTGGACCGGCAATCCGCGCCCACGGTGGCCGAGCAGACGGCCCAGTACGCCGAGATCTTCCGGGTGATGGGCGAGCGTCCCGTCACGGTCCGCACCCTGGACGCCGGATCCGACAAGCCGCTGCCGTTCCTGAATCTGCCGGAGGAAGAGAATCCGGCGCTGGGAGTGCGCGGCCTGCGGTTGAGCAGCGTCGATGAGGGGGCGCTGCTCGACCAGCTCACGGCGATCGAGGCCGCGGCCAAGGAGTCCGGGACACCGGTCAAGGTCATGGCCCCGATGGTCGCCACCGCCGAGGAAGCGAGCTATTTCGCCGCCCGCGCCACCGCCGCCGGGCTCGCCACCCGCGGCGTCATGGTCGAAATCCCCGCCGCCGCACTGCGTTCCGAACAACTCGGCGCGGAGGTGGACTTCTTCTCCATCGGCACCAACGATCTGTCGCAGTACCTGTTCGGCGCGGATCGCATGTCCTCCACCCTGGCGGCGCTGCACAATCCGTGGCAGCCCGCGCTCGCGGCGGCCATCGCCATGGTGGTGTCGGGGGCGACCAGGCACGGCGTGAAGGTGGGGGTGTGCGGGGAATCCGCGTCCAACCCCGAATTCGCCTGTGTGCTGGTCGGTCTCGGCGTCGAGACGTTGTCGATGGCGCCTCGCTCGATCGCCGGGGTGCGTGCGCAACTCGCCGAAGTCACCCTGGCGCAGTGCCAGGCGGCCGCGGCGGCGGTGCTGGCGGCGCGGACCGCCGACGATGCCCTGCGGGCCGCTCGGCAAGCATTGGGGCGAGATAAGTGACGACCACCCTGCGCGGCCGGGTCGTCACCCTCACCGAGGCGGGCGAACTCGCCGACGGGGTGGTCTCCTTCTCCGGCCCGCGACTGGACTATGTCGGCCCCGCAACGGGATTCGGCGGTGAGCTGCCCGAGCTGACCGGCCGACCGCCGATCATCCTGCCCGGCCTCATCGATGTGCACTGCCACGGCGGCGGCGGATTCGGCTTCCCCGAAACCGACGCCGACGGGGTGGCGATCGCCGCGAATTACCATCGCTCGCAAGGCACCACCACCCTCGTCGCCTCCCTGGTCTCGGCCACCGAGGCCGAACTGCGCGATCGCATCGACGTCCTGGGCAAGGCCATCGACGACGGTCTGCTGGCGGGCATCCACCTCGAGGGCCCGTTCATCAGCGAGCACCGGCGCGGAGCCCACGACCCGCAACGCATCCTGCCCGGCGACCCGGCTCTGCTGGAGCGTCTGCTCGACTACGCGGGCGGACGCGTCGTGTCGATGACCATCGCCCCGGAAACCGAGAACTTCGATGCCTTGGCGGATGTGCTCGCCGACGCGAATGTGATTCTCTCCCTGGGACACACCGTCGCCGACTACGACAAGTCCGTCCACGCCATGCGCCGCGGCTGGCGGGTGTCGATCACCCACCTGTTCAACGCCATGCCCGAACTCGCGCACCGCGACGCCAACTTCCTCACCGCCGCCATGGCGGCCGCCGGACGTGGCGACGTGGTGGCCGAGGTGATCGGCGACGGCGTGCACCTGGCCGACGGCACCGTGCGCATGGTCTTCGACACCATCGGCCCGGACAATCTGGCGCTGATCACCGACGCCATGGCCGCCGCCGGTCAACCCGACGGCCGCTACCAGCTCGGTAGCCTGGACGTCGTGGTGGCCGACGGTATCTCGCGCATCTACGACCCGAACGGGGAAGGCCCGATCGCCGGTGGCACCGCCACCGCCGCACAGGTGCTGCGCCGCACCGTGTTCGACGCGGGCGTCGAGCTCACCGCCGCCGCCACCGCCGCCTGCGCCACCCCCGCCCGCCTGCTGGGCATGGCCGACGAGATCGGCGCGCTGCATCCCGGCATGCGCGCCGACGTGCTGGTCACCGACCACAACCTGAACCCTGTCGACGTTTTCAAGGATGGAGTGCAATGGAACTCGTGATCACCGATACCGCGGCCGAGGCGGGTGTGCTGGCCGGACGCATCATGGCCGACCATGTGCGCCGGGGTGCGCGCGCTATTGGACTGGCCACGGGGTCCTCGCCGCTCGGCGCCTACCGGGAGCTGATCCGCCAGCACCGCGAGGAGGGCTTGAGTTTCGCCGCGGTGCAGGCGTTTCTGCTCGACGAGTACATCGGGCTGCCGCCCGGGCACCCGCAGTCCTATCGGCAGTTCATTCGCGACGAGTTCACCTCGCATGTCGACTTCGACGACGCGAACGTCAACAGCCCCGACGGCAATGCCGCCGACATCCCCGCCGCCGCAGCCGATTACGAGCAGCGGATCGCCGCCAACGGCCCGGTGTCGGTGCAGATTCTGGGCATCGGAGCCAACGGCCACATCGGATTCAACGAGCCCGGCTCCTCGCTGCGTTCGCGGACCCGGGTCAAGACGCTGACCGGGCCCGGCGACCGCCGTTCCGCTCGCGCCGACGTCGCGACGGTTCGCGTCCGCGTGAGCCGAATCATCTTGCGTGGAGTCGTGATTCGCCCCCGCTAGGGCATCGCGGTACGCCTTGTCCGAGCGATGTCCGGCGGCCGGGGCGGGATCGTCCTCCCCGCCGAGGAGGCGGTGCCAGGCGGCGAGGGTGGGTTCGGCGGCGAGTTGGGCGAAGTTCACGGGCAGGCCGCGTTTGCGCCAGGCGCCGGCGAGTTTCATGGTGCGGATGGAGTCCAAGCCGAGCTGGATGAGGTCGTCGTGGTCGCCGATGGCGGACGGGTCGAGGGTGAGGTGACCGGCGATGGCGGCGCGGATCTCGTCCCGGGCGATGGGCGCCGAAGACCTCTGGGGTGACTCCATTTCCGCTGGTACTCCTTGTTCGAGGAATGTGCTTGGACAGCAGCGTAACCGATTGAGATAGGGTTGCCTAACCTTTGCAAGGCCACCCTAAGTAGCAAGAGGTCAGAGCTGTGACATCGAACTCAACCGCCGCCGCGGACCACCGGGACGGCTTCGTCCCGTTCCCCGCCGACCTCGCCGAGCAGTACCGGGCCGCAGGTTACTGGGCGGGCCGTCCACTGGGCGAACTTCTGCGCGACGCGGCCCAGCAGTGGCCCACCCGCCCCGCCCTGCTCGGCGACACCACGACCACCTACGCCGAACTCGACCGGGCGGCCGACCGAATGGCCCACGGCTTCCTGAACGTCGGCATCCGGCCGGGCGACCGCGTGGTGGTGCAGCTCCCCAATGTCGCCGAATTCATCCCGATGCTGTTCGGACTGCTACGCGCCGGAATCATCCCCGTCCTCACCCTGCCCGCCCACCGCCGTGCCGAGATCGAGCATCTGACAAGGCTTTCCGGCGCGGTCGCCTACGTGGCCGCCGACCGCCTGGGCGACTTCGACTACCGCACCCTCGCCGCCGAGGTGCGCGACCGGGTGCCGACCCTGCGGCACGTGCTCATCCTCGGCGACCCCGGACCTTTCACCGACCTGAATTCGATTCCCGCCGACGGCGATTCCCTTCCGACCGTCGACGCCACCGATATCGCGCTCATGCTGGTCTCCGGCGGCACCACCGGTCTGCCCAAGCTGATCGCCCGCACCCACGACGACTACACCTACAACGCGAAGGCCAGCGCCGAGGTCTGCGAGCTCGGCCCCGACGACGTCTACCTCGCGACACTCCCTGTCGCCCACAACTTCCCGCTGGCCTGCCCCGGCGTCCTGGGCACCGTCGCCACCGGCGGCGCGATGGCCTTCGTGACCGATCCCAGCCCGGAGAGCGCCTTCGCCGCCATCGCGCGGCACCGCGTCACCGTCACCGCGGTGGTGCCGCCGCTGGCCCAATTGTGGTGCGCGGCCGTGGAATGGGAGGACGCCGACCTGTCCTCGCTGCGCCTGTTGCAGGTCGGCGGCGCGAAACTGGCGGAGGTGAATGCCCGCGAGGTCGCGCCCGCCCTGGGCGTGCGATTGCAGCAGGTGTTCGGCATGGCGGAGGGCCTGCTCAACTACACCCGCGCCGAGGACTCCGACGATCTCGTCTGCACCACCCAGGGCCGCCCCCTGTCCCCCGCCGACGAGGTCCGGGTGGTCGACGAGGACGGTCACGACGTCCCGGACGGCGAGGAGGGCGAACTGCTCACCCGCGGCCCCTACACGCTGCGCGGCTATTACCGTGCCCCCGAACACAATGCGCGCGCCTTCACCCCCGACGGCTTCTATCGCAGCGGCGATCTGGTCCGCCGCCTGCCCAGCGGTCACCTGATCGTCTCGGGCCGCATCAAGGACGTGATCAATCGCGGCGGCGAGAACATCTCCTGCGACGAACTCGAGGAACACCTGCTCGCCTACCCGGGTGTGCGGCACGCCGCCGCCGTCGGCCTACCCGACCCGGCACTGGGCGAGAAGGTCGGCGTGGTGCTCGTGACCGTCGGCGCGCTCCCCTCGCTGCCGGACATCAAAGCCTTCCTGACCGCGCGCGGCCTGGCCACCTACAAGCTGCCGGATGTGCTGCGGCAGGCCGACTTCCTGCCGGTCACGGCCGTGGGCAAGATCGACAAGAAGGCCCTCGCCGCGCGCATCTGAGCCCCGCGTCATAGAGTTCATCTATGGGCGGGTGGAACACAGCGAACATTCCGGATCAGACGGGCCGGATCGTCATCGTCACCGGCGCCACCAGCGGCCTGGGCGAGGCCACCGCGCGGGCCCTCGCCGCGGCCGGGGCGCAGGTGATCATGGCCTGCCGCAATGAGATCAAGGCGCAGGCGGTGGCTCGCACCATGCCCGGGGACGTGCACATCCGCGCGCTGGACCTGGCCGATCTGGCCTCGGTGCGCGCCTTCGCCGACACCGTCGAACGGGCCGATGTGCTGGTCAACAACGCGGGCGTCATGGCGGTGCCCAAGCGGGCCACCGCCGACGGCTTCGAATTGCAGATCGGCACCAACTATCTCGGCCACTTCGCCCTGACCGGCCTACTGCTGGACCGGATTTCGCAGCGCGTGGTGAACACCTCCAGCATCACCCACTTCATCGGGCGCATCGATCTCGAGGACCTGAACTGGGAGCGGCGCGCCTACTCGCGGTTCGGCGCGTACGCCCAATCCAAACTGGCCATGCTGCTGTTCACCTACGAACTCCAGCGGCGGCTGACGGTCTCCGGCTCGGAGAAGCTGGCGGTGGCCGCGCATCCGGGCTACGCGGCCACCGAGATCAGCGGCGAGACCCAGAACGTGCTGGAGCAGATCGTCGGCCTCGGCAACCGCCTGATCGCGCAGAGCGCCGAGATGGGCGCGCTGCCCACCCTGTACGCCGCCACCGCCGAGGTCGAACCCGGCGGCTACTACGGTCCGGACCGGTTCAACTGGCGCGGCCACCCGACCCGGGTGAGCTCGAACGCCGCCTCCCACGACGAGAAAACCGCCCGGCAGCTGTGGGAGCTGTCCGAGCGGTTGACCGGCGTGGAGTTCCGCGTCTGACCCCGCGCCGAGTTTCTCAGGCGCGCACGACGTAAGGCGCCACGCTGCCCAGCTTTTCGCAGGTCTCCTCGAATTCGCGTTCCGGCCGCGACTGGCCGACCACGCCCGCTCCGGCACGCAGCCACGCACCGGCACCGTTCTGATAGACCGCGCGTAGCACGAGAGTCGCCTCCAACGCGCCGTCGGGCGAAACCGTCACCACCGCACCGGAATACAGTCCCCTAGGGTCATGGTCGAGACGGAAGACGGCGTCCACGCCCGCCGCCTTCGGAATGCCCGAGGCGGTGACGGAGGGGAACAGCATCTCGAGCGCGTCCCACGGACTGCGGTCCGCTGCCAGGCGACCGCGCACCGTGGAGGCCAGGTGCTGCACGCTGCCGCGCTCGCGTACGGCCATGAAGTCGGAGACCGCGGTGGTGTCCGGCTCGGCGACGGCGGCGATCTCCGAGAAGGAGGTCTGCACGGAAATGGCGTGCTCGACAATCTCTTTCGGATCCCGGACCAGCTCGGCGCGGGCCGCGGTATCGACCTCGTCGCCGCGCCCGAAGGCCCGGGTGCCCGCCAGCGGTTCGGTGGTGACCACGCGGTCGTCGTCCACGGCGGCCACCAGTTCGGGGCTGAAGCCCGCCGCTTCCAGCCCGCCGAGGCGCAACAGGAACGAGCGCGCGGGCGTGTTGTGCATGCGCCCGAGCCGGTAGGTGGCCGGAATGTTCACCGCGAAGGGCAGTTCCACCTTCCGCGACAGGATCACCTTCTGATACTTGCCCGCCCCGATCTCGGCGACACCGGTGGCGACCCGATCCCGGTACCCGGTGGGATCCACGGTGACGTCCACCGGATGCGCCGCTGCCGGGGCGGTCTGCTGGGCGGCCGCGATCAACGCGTGGATGTCGCCGGTCTCGGCGGGCGTGGCGCCCGATACCCGGACGCCGGACGCGTCGATGCGCACCTCGATGCGCGGAATCATCAAATGCGCCAGCGTCGCCCGCGGGTGCACATGCTCGGTCGCGCCCAGCGACCAGGCGCAGAACTCGAATCCGATCCAGCCGTAGGCGTTCCGGTCGCCCACCGGCAGTCCGGCCAGCGCCCCGTCGACGGCCTGCGCGGGGCTGCCGGTCCACGGGCCCGCGGTGGTGCGGCCGTCCCAGCTGACCCGCAGCTCGTCGGCGTCGAGCTCGACCCCGCCGATCGGGTCGGCCGCGAACACCCAGACCCCGGGCCGTTCGTAGACCACGTACTCACCGAAGCGATCCGCCGCCGCCAGCGCGGAGACCGCCGCGACCGGATCGGTGACGTGTTCGCCCCACCGCTGCTCCCCCGCGACCCGTACCCGTTCGTCAGCGACCGACACCAGACCTCCAAGGTTATGCTTACCTAAGTTGTTGAGTGAGGTTAGCATTACCTTCCTCGATGTGGGGAGGGCCGGATCGCGACCTCGATCACGCGGCAACCCTTCGGCCCGCCGAAACCCCGCCCCCGACCGGCGAATTGCGCGACCTCCCAACCCGCCGCTCCCGTTTGGGATTCAATGGAGATCAGCGGCTCATGCGGAGGTAACGAAGATGCTCGATCATGACAGCCGGCTCCCCGAGGCCGCGCTCACCGCTCCGCATTCCGTGGTCGCACTCGTCGACGCCGCCTCACCCGTGGAACGCGAACTCGTCGGGCACTGGCTGGCCGAGGGCGGCATCACCCAGGAGTTCGGCACCACCGCACCCGTCACCCAGATCGACCTCGACCCCGTCGCCGTCACCGACCGGCTCGTCGGGCGCAGCGACGACCCGCTGGTGGTGCCGGTCCGCGTGCTGTGGCTGCCGCCGGAACGAGACGGCGTGCGCCGCACCACCTTCAGCGATCTGGTCACCCTCACCAACCCGCGCAAACCCCACCGGCTCCTGCAGCGCAGGCTGCTCAGCAAGGCCCCCGACCGGCACCTGGTGCTGACCGGACAGCCCGCCCGGCTCAGCGAGCTGCGCGCCAACAATCCCGGATCCGCCGCCGCCCCCGACACTTTCGGGCGGGCCATCGTGCGCGCGGGCATCGTCGCCCTCGAGCGCGCCGAACGCGCCGTGATCGGCGACCGGTACAAGGTGCCGCGACTCGTGGTCGAGGAGATCCTCGACTCGCCGGAATTCCTGCGCCGGCTCGACGCCATCGCCGAGGCGACCGGCCTCGCGTCGCGCGAGGTGTACCGGCGCGCGGAGAAGGGGCTGCGGGAACTCGTCGCCGCCCAGTCGCGGCTGGTGTCGGACCTGTTCACCCAGGCCATGCGGCCCGTGCACGCCTCCACCTGGAAGGTCGACTCCGACCTCACCGGGCTGGACCGGCTGCGCACCCTCAACCGCCGCTACCCGCTGGTCTTCCTGCCCTCGCACCGCTCCTACGTGGACGCCTTCGTACTCGGGGACATCCTGGCGCGCAACGACTTCCCGCCCAACCACGTGGTCGGCGGGGCCAATCTCAAATTCTGGCCGATCGGGCCGATCGCACGCCGCACCGGAACCGTGTTCATCCGCCGCAGTTTCGGCGACGACGAGGTGTACAAGGCCGTCGTCGAGGAGTACTTCGCCTACCTGCTGGCCAAACGCTTCAACCTGGAGTGGTACTTCGAGGGCGGGCGCACCCGCACCGGCAAGCTCCGCCCGCCCCGCTACGGGCTGCTGAATTACCTTGCCGCCGCGCTGCGTTCGAAACGCATCGACGACGTCATGCTGGTGCCCGTCTCCATCACCTACGAACGGCTCAACGAGATCGGGGCCATCGCCGACGAGCAGACCGGCGGCCGCAAGCAGGCCGAGGGCCTGGCCTGGCTGGCCCGCTACGTACGCAACCAGCAGCACTCCGCCGGGCACGTGTATGTCCGCTTCGGGACCCCGCTCTCGGCACGCGACCGGCTGGCCGTGCACGGCGATCCGCTGACGGCGCACCCGATTCCGGCCGCCGACGACAGCTCCGAGCTCGAGCAGCTGGCCGCGCTCGAGCATCGCGCCGTGCAGCAACTCGCCTTCGAGGTCGCGGTCGGCATCAACGACGTCACGCCCGTCACCGTCAACGCGCTCACCGCCCTGGTCCTGCTGGGTGTGCACGAACGCGCCCTCACCCGGCGCGAACTGCGCACCGCCATCGAGCCGGTGCTCGGCTACGTCGAGAACCGGAATCTGCCGCACGGCGAGATCGCCACGCTGCGTGAGGATCACCGGCTGGCGGTGGTGCTCGAACAGCTGGCCATCGCGAAGGTGGTGACCGTCTATCGCGGTGGCCTGGAACCGGTGTACGCCATCAATGCCGGGGCGCACCTGGAGGCGGCGTTCTACCGCAACAGCGCCGTGCACTGGTTCGTCAACCGCGCCATCCTCGAACTGGCCATCCTCAGCGCCGTCGAAGCGCCCGAGGGCGATCAGCTGCGCACCGGATGGGAGGCCGCCTACCGGCTGCGGGACCTGCTCAAGTTCGAGTTCTTCTTCCCCGAACGCGCCGAGTTCACCAGTCAGCTCACCACCGAGATGCTGCTGGTCGACCCGGAATGGCACCGCCGCACCGCGGCTGGCACCGTCGGCTCCGAAATCCTGGCCAAGCTGGCCGAATCCGGGTTCATGATGGCGCACCGGGTGCTGCGCTCGTTCTTCGACGCGCAACTGGTGGTGGCCGAACGGCTCGCCGCCCGCGACCCGGTGCTCGAGGTCGACCGTAAGGCGTTCATCGACGAATGCTTGCACGTCGGCAAACAGATGCTGCTGCAACAGCGCCTGCACAGCCCGGAGTCGGTGTCCTCCGAATTGTTCGGCAGCGCGGTCAAACTCGCCGACAACCACGGATTGCTCACGCCCGCCGAGGATCCCGCGGACCTGGCCGCCCGTCGCGCCCGCTTCGCCGCCGAACTGCGGGCCATCGGCGCGCGCATCTCGCGCGCCGCCACCCTCGACCCCTCCAACCGGCTGGAAGCGCTGTGACACACCGGGTCCGGGGAACCGCGGCGGGCCGCCCCGCGCTGCCGCTCCGGCCCGGCGTCGGCGTCACCCAGCGGCCCGTCGGCGCCATGGAACTCGATGAGGCGCTGGCGGCCGTGGGGGGGGGGCCGCCGGGGCCCCCGGGCGCGGCGGTGGTGGTCTGTGGGGGGGGCGGGGGGGGGGGGTGGTAGCCGCCACCCCCGCCCCCCCCCCCCCGGCGGCGGCCCCGCCCCCCCCCCCG
>NZ_JBSGBY010000118.1:0-4604 GCF_053601505.1 Nocardia sp. NPDC004722 | reverse complement strand
GTGCGGTCCGGACCGCAGGGACCACGGGTCGCGGCGATCTTCGACTTCGGCGGCACCGTGGTGAACGGATTCAACCCGCCACCCTGGCCACGACGGCTGCTGCGGCGCAGCAGCACCCAGGGCGCGCTCACCGCCGGACTGCTGGGCAGCATTCGCGGCGCCCGCAGCGAAGGCGAATACGAGCGGTTCCTGCAGAACGTCATGTACGGCTGGGCGGGCGTCGAGGAATCCGAGCTGGAGGCGCTCGGCCGGGAGATCTTCGCGCACAGCGTGTACGGGCACATCTACCCCGAAGCCTGGCGGCTGGTGCGCGAGCACGAGGCCGCCGGGCACACCCTGGTGCTGGTCAGCTCGGTCACCCGCTATCAGGTGCGGCCGGTCGCCGACGAACTCGGGATCCCGCACATCCTGTGCACGACAATGGCCGTCCAAGACGGCGTGCTCACCGGGCACGTCGAAGGAAAGCCGCTGTGGCGCAACGGTAAAGCCGACGCGGTCCGCCGCTTCGCCATCGCCCACGACCTCGACCTGACCCAGAGCTGGGCGTACGCCGACAGCGCCGCCGACCTGCCACTGCTGCAGACCGCCGGACACCCGGTCGCGGTCAACCCGGACCCGCGAGTGGTTCTGGAAGCCGCCGAAAAGGATTGGCCGGTCCTGCATTTCCGGCCCCGCCAGTCACCCCGGGCCCTCGACTACGTCCGCACCCTGGCGGGCCTGACCGGATTGCTCGGCGGGGCGCTGTTCGGCGTCGCCGCCAAGGCCCACACCAAACAGCGCCGCCAGATGGCGGATTCGATGATGACCCACGCCGCGGACTCGACCCTGCGCGGCACCGGGGTGAAGGTCCGCGTGATCGGGGCCGAACACACCCGAGCCCCGCGCCCCGCGGTGTTCGTCTTCAACCACCAGAGCCAATTCGACATCGTGGTGCTCGCGGAGGTGCTCGGCACCGGCTTCACCGGCGTCGCCAAGCGGGAGATCACCAAGAACCCGATCTTCGGTCCCCTCATGCGCTTCGTCGAGGTGACCTTCATCGACCGCGCGAACACGGCGGCCGCCAAGGCCGCCCTGGAACCGGTGGTCGAAACGCTGCGCGGCGGACTGTCGGTGGTGATCGCGCCGGAGGGCACCCGCTCGCTCACCCCGCGCGTCGGCCCGTTCAAGAAGGGCGCGTTCCACATCGCCATCCAGGCCGGGGTGCCGATCATCCCGGTGGTGATCCGCAATGCCGGTGAAATCGCCTGGCGCAATTCGGCCGTCATCCGCAAGGGCCGGGTGGACGTGGCAGTGCTACCGCCGATCGATGTCGGCGAGTGGGACCCGGCCGATCTGGACGCGCATGTAGAGCAGGTCCGTCAACTGTTCGTCGACACCCTGCTCCACTGGCCCGAAAACTAGACGGACTTCCCGAACAACAGCTTCCACGGCATGGCCGCGGACTCCAGCTGCACCTTCAGGCTCATCTTGGACGCGCCCAGCGTGCGCTCCTCGAAGCGGATCGGCACCTCGGCGATGCTGATGCCCTTCTTGACCGTCCGGTAGTTCATCTCGACCTGGAACGAGTAGCCGTTCGACTTGATCGAGGCCACATCGATGGCGCGCAGCGTATCCGCCTTCCACGCCTTGAATCCCGCGGTCGCGTCCTTGACGCCCAGGCGCAGAATCATGTTCACGTAGAAGTTGGCCCACGCGGAGAGCGCCTTGCGGTACCACTTCCACTCCGCGGCGGTGGAACCGCCGGGGACGTAACGGGATCCGAGCACCACGCCGGCGTCGGTGGACTCCAGCTTGTCCAGCATGGCCGGAATCACCTCGGCCGGATGCGACAGGTCGGCGTCCATCTGGATGACGACGTCCGCGCCCTCGTCCAGCGCCTTGGTGATGCCCGCGATGTAGGCGCGGCCCAGGCCGTCCTTCTCGGTGCGATGCAGGACGCTCACCACGTTCGGCAGATCGGCGGCCAGCTTGTCGGCCACCTCACCGGTGCCGTCGGGCGAATTGTCGTCCACCACCAGCACGTGCAGGTCTGCCACCGGTAGCGCGGTCAGGCGCTCCACCGCCACCGGCAGGTTCTCCCGCTCGTTGTAGGTCGGCACCACCACGGTGACCTTCAAGGCTTACCCTCCCGCTTGGTCGTTTTCTGGCACCGAAACCGTACCTGGTCCACCTGAGTGCCTCGTGAGCGCACCGAGCCGGCACCCTCACCCCCATCACCCAGGCGTCAGGAGTCTTCCTCGTCCGAGCGCCTATTGCGTTCTCGCACAATATCCAACGCCCGCTCGGCTGTCGCCTTATCGGGGTAGGGGCCCATCCGCTCGGCGAACCAATGCTGCTTACCTTGCTCGGCGCGGTGATGCTTCAGGCAGTAGTACCACTGATCGTCAGCCATGAATCCAGCATGGCACCAAGATCATAAGGAGCGGCCCGGAAACACGCGAAGAACCCCGGAACGCCGAAAGACCCCGTCCAATGGACGGGGTCTCCCGGAAACTGTGGCCAAGGCCGGGATCGAACCGGCGACCTTCCGCTTTTCAGGCGGACGCTCGTACCAACTGAGCTACCTGGCCGAAAGGCACCCGATTCGAATGCCAAACTTTGTACCCACTTCCCGCTGGTGCGAGAAGGTCTTGCGACCCTGACGGGACTCGAACCCGCGACCTCCGCCGTGACAGGGCGGCGCGCTAACCAACTGCGCCACAGGGCCTTGCTATTTGCTCCTACAACGATGCTTCCACCGTTGTACCCCCTACGGGATTCGAACCCGCGCTACCGCCTTGAAAGGGCGGCGTCCTAGGCCGCTAGACGAAGGGGGCCCGCCGGATTTCTCCGGACCGTTTGCTCAACGGCTTCCGTTGGGAGCGGAGATAGCTTATGACAGGCTCCGCGTTATTCCCAAATCAGCTGGTCAGAGTCCCAAGTTGAGATCTTCGAGCTTCGCGGACACCCGCCAGCCGACGCGCCGGAACTCCTCGGTCCACTCGGGGGTCGCGGTGGCATCCACGATCACCTCGAGCGCCTCGGCGAACCGGGCGCGCAGATCCACCGGACCCGCCAGCACATCGGCGATATAACGCTGACCCGCCAGCGCGGCGGCCAGGGTCCGGGTGAAGCGGTCCGGGTCGGCGTCGGCGCGCAATTGCTTGTGCTCCGTGGCCTTCACGGCGAGCTGGCGAATGGCACGGCCCAGAATGCGACCGCCGCCGGCTTGAATATCTCGATAGAACTCGGGCTCGATGATGAGCCGGAACTCGGCTTGGATGATGATGTCGTTCTCCAGCCGCAGCGCGATCTCGTCGATCATGCCGTGCAGCACGTCGAGTGGACCGAGATCGGTTCTGGCGAGCCACCTTTCGGTGGATACCCGATAGCGGTCGACCGCCGCCTCCAGCACCGCGCGCGCCAGGTCCTCCTTGGAGTCGAAGTGAAAGTACATGGCCCCCTTGGTCGCCCGGGAACCTTCCAATATGCGGTTGAGCGATGCAGCGGCATAGCCGCTCTTCCCGAACTCAACGGCGGCGGACCTGATGATCGCCGCGCGTGTCCGGCGGGCCCGCTCCTGTTGCCGTGCCATGCTCGAAACGCCTCCGAAGCTAGCTAACCGTCGCCGACCGGTTCCCCGGCCTCGACGCAAAGTTACGTGTCTTTCAAATACTTCAAATGGGGCTTCGCCCCGAATTACCAAACCTTTGGTACGAAAAAGCGCGAAAAACTTGAAACACACCAACTGGTATAGTTTTTCCCGCCCGGGTGCACCGCAGGGGGTGCGCACCCGGGCGATCACGTCGTATCGGTCCGCCTCCCCGCAGCTTCATGTGATGGAGCCGCGATCGGCCTGACCGGTCGCGACACGTTCGGGCACATCAACGATAAGCCGAATCCCGTGCCGCCGGGGCAATCCCGGTTCTTCGGGAATTCACCAGTCGGTCACCGTACCCGGTAAGCGCACCCAGCGTGAGGTGTACCGGAGAGTCAGTTAGCCAGCACACCCCCTATCGAAAACCGCAATTTCCCAGCAATCGTATGGACGTTTGGCCCGAAACGACGAATTCGCCCATATCCCATCGATGTTCGGCAGTTCGATCACTGCCGTATGCGACATCCGCTCTGACACCGCATCACCGAGCGGCCGCCGCCCCCGCGTCCGCGAAGGCGCCGACCCGCCTGCACCCCCCACCCCAAAAAGCTTGCCACGCATCACCATTGGATGATATTCGCACTCCGGCCCGGCGAAACAAACTGAGTGGCAAGGCGATTGCCGGACCCCGCGATCCCGGCAATCAGCGCCCGCTCACCCGGAGCCGTCGAATCGATCGGGTGGTGGACATCCCCGCGTCGGCGGGCGCGACAGCACCACACCACCTCCGCACCCCACCCACACTCCGCGCCGACCCTGACCGTCCCCCGGGTCCACCTACTCGCGGTGCCGCACCGACCGGTCCGCACCCTCACAGCGCCACATCGTCCCCCCAAACCCACCCCCGCGACTCCCCAAGCGAACCCGATCGGCACGACCCGTCACCCCAACGGCACATCGCGTCATCCGCTCGCCCCGCCCCGCGTCGCCCCCGGCCCGGCCACCGCGTCGCCCCCGGCCCGGCCAC
>NZ_JBSGBY010000117.1:0-16897 GCF_053601505.1 Nocardia sp. NPDC004722 | reverse complement strand
ATCGCGCGGCGCATCCCGGGCAAGGAAGAGTTCAGCGCGAGTCCCGGTGTGCGCCACCGTCCCGCCGAGCGCCTGCGCCATGGCCTGGAATCCGTAGCAGATACCGAAGACCGGCAGCTCCAGATCGAACAGCCGCGCATCCAGCTGCGGCGCGCCCTCGGCATACACACTGCTGGGTCCGCCGGAGAGAATCACCGCGAGGGGGTTCTTCTCCGCGATCTCCTCCACGGTGATCGTGTGCGGAACCACTTCGGAATACACGCTCGCTTCGCGCACCCGGCGCGCGATCAGCTGCGCGTACTGCGCGCCGAAGTCGACGACAAGGACTGGTCGCTGGGTATCTGCCACCGCCACAGTCTAGTGAGCGATACAGGACACATCGCCTCCGGGCAACCCCCGATCGCACGAGGTTCGAATACCACCCGCGACCAGCGCTTGGACCTCCACCCCGGGCCGGGCTGCGCCGCGGCCTCGGAGGCGGTTGCCCGCCCGGCCCGGAAGTGGTGGCATCGGGACGTTATTCGCGTCACGCGAATCTTCGATAGGGGCTTCGGTCCCTGCCTCCCAGGGACTTCGGCGGCCGTCCGAGTACCGATTCGGCGCCGCGGAGGCAGGCGTGCGCGGGGCGCAATCTAGTCCCGCGGCCCGCATCGCGGTAGGGCCCGAGGCACTTCGAGGGCGGGAATTCCGGCCCGGCGAATCGGGCCCAGCGACACAGCTCGTGCGGGCCGAGCGACACCGGCTGTGCCGGTGGGCAGGAAAGCCCGGCAGTTTGTCGCCCCCGCTCGCTATTCTCTATTTCGTGCCATTCGCCCGTGCGATCGATGCCGAGATCCACTACGAGGACAGCGGGGGCGAAGGTCCGGTTGTGTTGCTGGGGCACGAATTCCTCATGGACCGAACGATGTTCGCGTCGCAGCAGGCGGCGCTGACTCCGGAGTTCCGGATGGTGACCTGGGACGCGCGCGGGCACGGTCGCACCCGTGACGAGGGGCTGCCGTTCACGTACTGGACCTCCGCCCGGGACGCGCTGACCGTACTGGATCAGCTCGGCGTGGAACGGGCCGTGGTGGGCGGGATTTCGCAGGGCGGCTTCATCGCCCTGCGCACCGCGCTGCTGGCCCCCGACCGGGTCGCCGCCCTCGTCCTGCTCAGCAGCGAGGCGCACGAGCCGACGCCCGCCGAACTCACCAATGCCCGTAGGTTTCTGGACAAATGGTACGAAGACGCCCCCCGTCCGGCATTGGCCGAATACCTGGCCCGCTGGCTCATCGGCGATGACGACTGGTACCGCGCCGTCTGGGTGAAACGCTGGCTGGCCCGCGACCCCAACGCCACCGAGGTAGCCGCGGGAGCCCTGCTCACCCGCGACTCCATCCTCGATCGACTAGCCGAAATCACCTGCCCCACTTTGGTCATCCACCCCACCCGCTCCGGCGTCCCGCGCTCCCACGCCCGCGAACTGGCCGACCGCCTCCCCGACGCCCGCTACCTCGAAATCGAGGGCGCCCGTCAAACGGTGAACATGACCCACCCGGTAGCGGTCAACGCGGCCATCCGCGACTTCCTCCGCGACCAAGCGATCTCACGACCGGTCCCCCAAACCGGCCTGCTCCGCTGACCCCGACTCCGCGGCACCGCCGAAACGACTCGTGCCCTTGCGCATTCGGGTGAATGTGCAAGGGCACGACGCACCGGAGGCGCTGTCTTACCGATCTTCGCCGACGCTAGCCGCGGACGTTCAAACCGACCTTCTGGAATTCCTTGAGGTCGCAGTAGCCGGTCTTGGCCATCGAACGGCGCAGGCCGCCAACGAGGTTCAGCGAGCCGAACGGGTCGTTGGAGGGGCCGTTGAGGACCTGGTCGAGCGGGACGCGCTCCTCCTGGATGGCGTAGGGCAGGACCGCGCCGCGCGGCACCGACGGGTGCGCGGCGGCCGAGGGCCAGTACCAGCCGTTGCCGGGGGTCTCCCGGGCCATGGCCAGCGGCACGCCCAGCATCACCGCGTCCGCGCCACAGGCGATGGCCTTGGCGATGTGACCGGAGGTCAGGGTCTCGCCGTCGGCGATGACGTGCACGTAGCGGCCGCCGGTCTCGTCGAGGTAGTCCCGGCGGGCCGCGGCGGCGTCGGCGATCGCGGTGGCCATCGGGACACCGATGCCCAGTACCTCACCGGTGGTGGTCGCGCCCTGCATCGAGCCGTAGCCGACGATGACACCGGCCGCGCCGGTCCGCATCAGGTGCAGCGCGGTGCGGTGATCGGACACGCCACCCGCGACCACCGGCACATCCAGCTCGGCGATGAAGGTCTTGAGGTTCAACGGTTCTCCGTCGCCCACGTGCTCGGCGGAGATGATGGTGCCGTGCACCACCAGCAGGTCGATGCCCGCCTGCACCAGCGCCGGGGTCAGCGCCCGGGCGTTCTGCGGGCTGACCCGCACCGCGGTGGTGACACCGGCCGCGCGCACCTGCGCGACCGCGGCCGCCAGCAGATCCGGCTGCATGGGCGCGGCGTGCAGCTCCTGCAGCGCCGCGACGGCCGCCTCGGTGCCTTCCTTCTCCGCGATCTCGGTCAGCTGCTGGATCTTGGCGTCCACATCGGCGTGCCGGGCCCACAGGCCCTCACCGTTGATGACACCCAGCCCGCCGGCCTTGCCCAGCTCGATGGCGAACGACGGCGACACCAGCGCATCGGTCGGATGCGCCAGGAACGGGATCTCGAAGCGGTAGGCGTCCAGCTGCCACGCCAGCGACACCTGCTTGGACGAGCGGGTCCGCCGCGAGGGCACGATGTCGATATCGTCCAGCTCGTAGGTGCGCCGAGCCGTCCGGCCCATGCCGATCTCGACCATATCGCGCATCGTCAGTCATTCCTCCTGTGTCGGATTTGCCCTCCGCTTCGCTCCGGGCGGGTTCGCGGCGCTGGAAGTCTCGTTCTTCCCTCCTCCGCTCCTCCGCTTCGCTCCCCCGCTCCGTCAGTCCAGAACGAGACGCGCCGCGAACCTTGTGGGCCTTCGTATTACGAGCGGGTGGTGTAGTTGGGAGCCTCGACGGTCATGGTGATGTCGTGCGGGTGCGACTCCTTCAGGCCCGCCGCCGTGATCTGCACGAACTGGGCCGCCTGCAGATCCGGAATGGTCTGCGCGCCGGTGTAACCCATGGCCGCGCGGAGACCGCCGACCAGCTGGTGGATCACCTGGTCCAGCGGGCCGCGGAACGGCACCCGGCCCTCGATGCCCTCGGGCACCAGCTTCTTCTCCGACAGCACGTCATCCTGGAAGTAGCGGTCCTTGGAGTAGGACTTGGCCTCGCCACGCCCCTGCATGGCGCCCAGCGAACCCATGCCGCGGTAGCTCTTGAACTGCTTGCCGCCCACCAGGATCAGATCGCCCGGCGACTCGGCGGTACCGGCCAGCAACGAACCCAGCATGACGGTCGACGCACCGGCCGCGATGGCCTTGGCGATATCGCCCGAGTACTGCACGCCACCGTCGGCGATGACCGGCACACCGTGCGGCTTGCACGCCGCGGTGGCCTCGAGAATCGCGGTGATCTGCGGCGCGCCGACACCGGCGACCACGCGGGTGGTGCAGATGGAGCCGGGGCCCACGCCCACCTTCACCGCGTCCACGCCCGCCTCGACGAGCGCCAGCGCACCCGCGCGGGTGGCGACATTGCCGCCGACGATCTGCACCCGGTCACCGACCTCGGCCTTGACCTTGGCGACCATCTGCAGCACGCCCGACTGATGCCCGTGCGCGGTGTCCACGATGAGCACGTCCACGCCGACATCGGCCAGCGTCATGGCGCGCGCCCACGCGTCCTCGCCCACACCGACGGCCGCGCCGACGAGCAGTCGCCCGTCGCGGTCCTTGGTGGCGTTCGGGTACTGCTCGGTCTTGACGAAGTCCTTGACCGTGATCAGCCCGCGCAGCTTGCCGGAACCGTCCACGATGGGCAGCTTCTCGATCTTGTGGCGGCGCAGCAGACCCAGCGCGGCCTCGGCGGTGACACCCTCCTGCGCGGTGATCAGCGGCGCCGGGGTCATCACCTCCTCGACCTTGCGGTCCTGATCCACCTCGAAGCGCATATCGCGATTGGTGATGATGCCGATCAGAATCCCGCGGTCATCGACCACCGGCAGACCGGAGATACGGAAGCGCGCGCACATGGCGTCGACCTCGGCCAGCGTGTCGTCGGGGCGACAGGTCACCGGATCGGTCACCATGCCCGCCTCGGACCGCTTCACCGTCTCGGCCTGCGCGGCCTGCGCCTCCACCGACAGATTGCGGTGCAGCACACCCATTCCGCCCGCGCGGGCCATGGCGATGGCCATGCGCGCCTCGGTCACGGTGTCCATGGCGGAACTCACCAGCGGGGTGCGCAGCGAGATGTCCCGCGTCAGCTTGCTGGAGGTGTCGACGGAACTCGGAATCAGATCCGAGGCCGCGGGCAGCAACAGCACATCGTCGAAGGTGAGGCCGAGCATGGCGATCTTGTCGGGATCGTCTCCACCCGTACGAGGGCGGCCGGAATCACTGCGTTCGCCCGTCACGGGACTGCTCATTCGGATCGACCCCTCCTGGACCTCGGCAACGTCCTCCGGACCGGGAACCGGCGGACGCGTGGATGAATGGCAATGCCGGTGTTTACCACCCGGCCTTTGGTCAACCATGGTATCCGCCGCCGAATTCCGGACCGCACCCGCGCCCAACCCGGCCACCGTGCGCCTGACGGCGGTGTTCGCAGCGCCACAACCGCTGCGGTTTGTCGGCTATGGCGCTACTGTGTCGACTGTCACGACACCCCTGTGCCCTCCACGACATCCAATGTGCGCCGCACCACCAGCGAAGTGAGGGCAAATCCCCTTCAGCGCTGGCGCACAAGGGGTTGTTCTGCGTACCGTGGGACTGTGCGTGACCATCTACCACCTGGCTTGCCGCCGGATCCATTCGCCGGAGACCCCTCCGACCCGTCGGCCGCGCTCGATGCCATCGAGCCGGGGGAGCCGCTGGATCCTCACGAGCGCCTAGCGGTCGAAGAGGATCTCGCCGACCTCGCGGTATATGAGGCACTGCTGGCCCACCGCGGTATCCGCGGACTCGTGGTCAGCTGCGAGGACTGTCGACAGGACCACTACCACGACTGGGACATGTTGCGCGCCAACCTCCTCCAGCTACTGGTGGACGGCACGGTGCGACCGCACGAGCCCGCCTACGACCCGACGCCCGAGGCGTACGTCACCTGGGACTACTGCCGTGGCTACGCGGACGCCTCGATGAACGAGGCACTGCACGGCGACGGATTCGACGGGTTCGACGTCTGATTCATCGAGAAGGGCCCGCATCCTCAGGATGCGGGCCCTTCTCGTATGTCCGATGAAACACCGACCGCCACAGGGCGATCGGTCACAGCTGTCGTTCTAGTGCACCCCGGGTCCCGGTACCAGCGGCACGGTCGGTATGGCGATCGTGGTCGGCACCACCGGATTCGGAATCGGCTTCTCGATCGTCGGCTGCGCCTGGGTCGGCGCGCCCGTGGGCGCACCGCCGCCGGTATTACCGGCGGTCGGCACGACCACGACCGTGGTGGTGTTGCCCGGGCCGCCTGTCGGCGGAGTGACCGGTTCGGTCGGCTCCGAAGACGGTTGCGCCGGAATCGTTGTCACCGGCGGCGCGGTCGGCAGCGTCGAAACACCGCCGCCCGAGGACGGATTCGGGTTCGGGTTCGGATTCGGGTTGGTACCCAACACCGAGGGATCGATGGACGGCGCGGTGCTGCCATCCGGCTTGGGCGCCGTCACCGGGGCGGTCGGCTCGACCGGAACGGTGGTCGTCACCGGCACCTTGGTGGGAGTCGGCATCAGTGTCGTCAGCGGGGCCGCCAACTCCGGTGCCTTCGCCGCCAGCACGCCGAACAGCTGCTGCCAGCGGCCGTTCAGGTCGTCCTTCTTGCCGGAGTCATTGACCTGATTGGCATTGTCGGCAGCCTTCGCCAGCGCCTTCTGCGCTTCCTCGGGCTTGTTCTCCGCCAGCAGTTGCTGCGCCTGCGCCAGGCTGTCGTCCGCCCGCGAGACCACCGTGGACTGGGCCTGTTCACTGAACACGACCTCCTTGACCTTCCACAGCGGATCGCCGGGGCTCGCGTTGTAGGAGAACGCCGTCAGTCCGCCGATCACCAGCGCCATCGCCGCAGCCGCGCCCAGCAGCGGGCGAACCAGCCGTAGTCGCCCCCGGTTCGAGGCTCCGATCCGCGCCTGCCGGGCGCCGATCTCCTGATTGACCGCTGCGACAATGGCATCCAGGTCCGGTCCGGCCGGCAACGGCTCGGCCATGATCTCCGCACGCCAGTCCGCCAGCAAGGCCGCGAGCTGATACTCCTCCGAAGTGCCCGTCTGCACGGGACCGTCGCCGGAGATGGCGTCGATCAGCGCATCGTCGCGTCGCACCGCGGCGATATCCACCGGCCCGGTATCACCGGACGCCTCGGCGTAGGGACCGCTGTTCTGCGATCCAGGTCGCGCCTTGAAGTCGCCCCGACCGCGCTCGCCATCCCTAGCCATACATTTCACCTGCCCTCGCCACTTGAGACTTGAGTTTCGCGAGCGCCCGGTGCTGGGCGACTCGTATAGCACCCGCCGTACTGCCCACGGCGACTGCGGTTTCTTCAGCCGACAGACCCATGACCAGGCGAAGGATCAGGATTTCTCGATGCTTCTCCGGCAAAGTCGCCAACAGAGCGTTCATCTGTCGGCTCGTTTCGGATTCGAGAGCTCGCTGTTCCGGTCCCTGGTCGGTGGATATGACATCCGGTACTTCGGCCATGGCGTCCGCCTTGTTACGGGCGGAATTTCTGTGGGCGTCTGCGACCTTGTGCGAGGCGATGCCGTAGACGAAAGCCATGAACGGCCGACCCTGATCCTGATACCGAGGGAGGGCCGTCATCACGGCCAGACAAACCTCCTGCGCGACGTCGTCAGCGGAGAGCTGACCACGTTCGGCCGTCCCGATGCGCGCGCGGCAATACCGCACCACAAGTGGGCGGATGCTCTCCAGTACCTGGGAAAGGGCAGCCCGGTCGCCCTGCGCTGCGGCAGCGACGACAGCGGGATCCAACTCCTCACCCGTGTTGTTCATCGTCAGAGCTGTTCCTGGCGTTTACGAGAGGGCACGGCGGCGGGAGGGCCGGTGCTTCCGCGGAGGGGCGGAACGGTCCAACAATAGCGGCTGGCTCATTCAAGCCAGGCGTTACGGGGTGCTTCTCGGGGACGACTCAGGGAAGTCCCCGGGGGTGCTCAGGGACGCCCGAGAACCTCGCTGGCCGAACGCAATCGCCCACCGCGAGTTGCCAGCAACCGCGCGGACTCGGCCGCGACCGCCGCGCCGTCGCCATCCGGCTCGACCCCCGAGCGGAGCATGGCGCAGGCCCAGCGCAAGGGCAGCAGTTCGTGTTCGCGACAGTCGCGGTCGACTTCGATTGCGAGAGTGCGGGATCGGTCGAGATCGCCGGCGGCGGCATGCGCGGCGGCCAGCAGTAGCCGGGATTTCACCAGATGCCGCCGCGAAGGCGACCGTTCGGCGAGAGCGACCGCGGCCCGCGCGTGCGCCAGGGCCGGGGCCTGCCGCGCCGCCGGGTCGAGGTCCCCGGCGGGGGCGGTGATCAGTCCCGCGCCCGGGGCCGACAGCGCCGTCTCGGCAGACACCCAGTGCAGGCGCAGACGCGGCCGCCAGGACGACTCGCCGCTGGCGAGATGAATGTCGAGGTAATTCTGGCAACGATTCAGCAGACGGGCGGCAAGCGCCGGGCGGAGGGTGCCCAGCGCGTCGGCCGCGAGGCCGGTCAACGCGTCGCAAACGGCTTCTGCGTGGCGTCTTTCGGCCGCGGTGACCGCCGGTACGTGAGCTCTGTCACATTTCGCGGGCAGCACCAGGGCGGCGGCGCGGCCATCCGCGACAGCGGCGTGACTGTGCCACCCGAGCTGGCGCAGCAGCGAGCCCTCGGTGCTGTGGGTGAGCGACAGCAGCGCGGGGTCGGCCGTCGCGCGGCGGGCCCGGATCAACGCCG
Organism: Nocardia sp. NPDC004722; assembly: GCF_053601505.1. NCBI lineage: Bacteria > Bacillati > Actinomycetota > Actinomycetes > Mycobacteriales > Nocardiaceae > Nocardia > Nocardia sp. NPDC004722. The sequence continues at coordinate 8,833 of NZ_JBSGBY010000117.1, read as the reverse complement.
CGCGGGCGGCGGCGTAGTGCCCGACACCACCGAGAGCAACGGCCCGCAACCAGGATTCATGCGCGTCGGCGGCAGTGGGCAACCCGACGGCAGCGCGTTCGGGGGCGGCGCCGAACGCGGCGTCGGCGAGTTCGGAGTTCACTTCGAGCACAGGCACAGCCGCACTCTAACCAGCGCGGGGCCAAGTGAGGGCAGCTGCCATATCACAAGTCGCCAGCAACCCATCAGCATTCACAAGCGCCTTTGTGTTTCCACTCCGTAAATCTGTTCTCGCTATCGGCTAGCACGCCCGTAAGGAATTCGTATAGCGTTTCGCGCTATTAACCTGAGCGCCTCGAAGCGGCCATCTCTACCCTACTCAGCCACCGATGTCCAATGGCTGAGATCACTCTGATCGCGATGCTTGCATAGATCGCATGACAGGTATTGAAGCTCGAAAATTGGCTGCCACCAGGCATTTCATCCAGTCGGATGAGCTATCACAGCTTGGTCACGGTGCTGGGCAACCGAACAGTATCACCACAGACGGGCCGGTTTGTAAATAGCGAAGATGTTAATTCTCTAATGTCCCAGTATTCGGCTCGAGTCGAATGAAGCTATTGACTCGAATTCGTTGTGCGACCTAACGTACGTCATCGCCGTCGTTGGCGCCGTGTTGAAATACGGCACCGACGAAGTGCGATCGCCGGGCCACGGCGATGCGGCCATCTGTTTGCCACCAGCACCGCTCGACAATGCCGACGAGCTCGCACCAAGAGGAGTTCACCATGCCTATGCCGACCCACCTCCCTGGTCCGAACGCCGACGTCTGGGACTGGCAGATGCGCGGTTCCTGCCGCGGCCAGGACTCGTCCGTGTTCTTCCACCCGGACGGGGAGCGCGGCCGTGCCCGCTCCCAGCGGGAGCTACGCGCCAAAGAGATCTGCAAGGCGTGCCCGGTGCTGCTGCACTGCCGCTCGCATGCCCTGAAGGTCAGCGAGCCCTACGGCATCTGGGGCGGCATGTCCGAGACCGAGCGTGAACTGCACGCTCGCCGCAACCGCCGTCGCGTCGTGGCCTAGCCGACTCCCCAACCCTCAGAGCCTTCCCCCGAAACCCGTGACGAGACCCTCGGACTGCCGGCCGACCTCTCGACACAGACTTCTCGGGCCACCGACCGAACCTCGTGCCGAGGATTCTCGGACCGGTGGCCGAATTCTCGTCGCGGGACTGGTGAGCGAATCGGTCGTCGATGAATCTTCTTGCGGGAGACTCTCGGCAAGGAGGGTTGACGCGAATCCGGGCGCGATCGCTGTGGATTCAGGTGACAGATATCCGGGGTTCGGGCAGGTTGCCGATCGTTGGGGTGGAGTGAGCGCGAGCAAACTCGCGTGACTGGTGTTCATCAGCGTTGTTGCTGGTGCAGGCGGCGGCGTGAGCTGAAGATTTTTCCCATCCGCGGGTGATGGTGTACCGAATGCCTAGCAAACAACCGGCACCGCTCAGCGGGGCCTGGTGGTTGCTGGCGCGTCCCGGCGTGTCTCTCGAGTCACGATTGCGGCGTTTCGGTACAAATCGGAAAACTGCTGTGCCACAGTCGCTTTGCCGATACCCCCACCCGAGAGGAGGTCATAGCGGCACGCTACCCTCGTGGCCGATGACACAGAACGGAGCGTTGTGACAACGCGGCCGCCTGCCGCAGAGGGCGACTCGTTCCAGAGTTCGAGGGACAGTCGGGTGGGAGCACCCAGCGTGGACTCTGCGGTGACGGCGCGCGCAGCCGAAAGTCTCGAACTTGCCGCACTTCTCGAACGCTGTGGGCAGTCCGATCAGCAGGCGTTTGCCGAGCTGTACGACCGCACCAACGCGCGAGTGTTCGGCCTAGTCCTACGCGTGCTACACGATCCGGGATACGCGGAGGAGACCACCCAGGAGGTCTATCTCCAGATCTGGCGCACGGCAGCCAACTTCGACTCGGCCAAGGGTTCGGCCGTCACGTGGTTGATGACGCTGGCCCACCGGCGCGCGGTCGACCGGGTCCGTGCCGAGCAGGCGCACGCACTGCGCGAAGTCGCCTACGGCACCAGCACTCTCGGTAACGAATTCGATGAGGTCACCGAAGAAGTCGGACGTCGGCTGGAGCAGCAGGCGGTACTCGCCGGCCTGGCCACGTTGACGGAGACACAACGGGAAGCCATCTCCCTCGCCTACTTCGGTGGGCGGACATATGCCGAGGTAGCGGCATATCTGGGCGTAGGATTACCGACCGTTAAGTCCCGTATACGGGATGGACTGACACGACTCAAGAAAAGTTTGGGAGTGACGTGAGATGAACGAAAGCCAGATCGATCTCGCGCACACTGTCGCGCTCGGATCGATCGGCGACGAAGATCAGCGCGCAGTGGCGGAAATCCTGGATACCGATGATCCGATACTGCGCGCCGCCTTCACCCAGGAAGTGCAGCAGACCCGAGAAGCGCTCGCGCTGGCCGCGTCGACGACGGCCGTAGCGCCGCCGCCCGCCCTCCGCGACCGCCTTCTCGCCGCGATAGCCACAGACCAGGCCACGCCGACCGCGATTCACCACTCGTCCCACCCCACGCTCCGACACGGCAACGGCCGCTCCACGCATCCCGTGCGCGACTAGCCGAACCGAAGACCTCTCGCTCCTTTCGCACACCCGAGAAACAGGTCGCCTGACCGGTTCCGGGTGCGCACTTTGCCGGTAACAGGCAGTTGTGACCGGACGATCCGACTCGTAGAACTCCGTGCGCGCCATGAGGATTCATGACGCCCCGCGAACGGATCGTCCGGTATGCGCCTCCTCAGCCTCATCGTCCGCCCGTACCTGCGCGTGGTGCTGGGAGCGATAGCCGGCTGCGCCATGATCATCGCGGGCACGTACGCCTTCGCTCCTTCCGACTCCCCGGAGCCCACCCCGTCGAGAACGAGGCTGATCTTCCCCGTGATCGTCGAACCCCTCGGCTCGAACTGGACGACGCCCTCTCCCCCGCGCTGACGCTCTCGCAAATAACCTGTGAGTGGCTCCAAGGATCGGCTGGTAGCGTGCGGCGGTCGGTTCGGTTCGGGGGTTGGGACTTTCATGGCGCTGGAGGCATTGAGCGAATTCGTGCGGGCGCGCACGACTTCCGAGGAGATCGAGTCGTTCACCTCGGGACAGGGAATTCTGCTGCCCGACGCGGTGCGCGCGGAGATCGCCCAGGTGCAGTCGGGAACCACCGCCGCGGAATTGACGGCGGGCGTGGTCTCGCTGCGCAATCTCATGCCCGCGGGCGATCTGTTCCACACCGCGCTGCTCGCGCTGCTGAGCGGAACCATGGTCGAGCATGGGGCCGATGCCGGGGCCGCCATCGACGCGACGCTGGATCTCCTGGTCCGGCAATTGGACGCGCTGGCCGAGAAACCCGATGAACTCGTGCGCGCGGCAGGCCAATTGAGCATTCCGGCGGCGATGACGATGCTGAGCCGCTCCAAGGAGACCCGCAAGCGCTGGCGCGAACGCCCCGCGATCATGGACCGCCTCGACCAGCTCGAAGAAGACCAGCTCGTCCCGCTCTGGCTACGCGAGATCTTCACCCTCCACGACGACGTCGACCTGCTCGTCCTGGACCCGAAGAACCGGCGCGCCTTCGAATTCCGCCTCGTCGGCGTCCGAGACCGCCTCTACCACTGCTACGCCCTCCTGCAGGACGCCCTGTTGCGCCACGCGGGCCCCGGCTACCTCGACGCCGAACCCGTCGACCCGGAGGCGGTCCGCTACGCCCGCAACGACCACCTCACCCGCGCCGACTACGAAGCCGCCGCCACCCTGATGGACCACCAGCGCTTCAACTTCGCCTACCCCGGCGTCGCCTTCATGCCGGGTTCCGGCTCCCCCACCGAACTCCCGCTCCTCGACGAGAAACCCCTGCTGATCGTCTCCCCCAAGGGAATCCACTTCAACTGGCGCCCCTCCAACATGTACGGCGTCCTCCACGAAGCTCTCGAATCCTCGGTGGAACTCACCCGCGAATTCACCCCGGCCGAAGCCGAATCCCTGCTGGCCCGCACCGGCCTCGCCTGAAAACCGCTGCGGTTCCGCCCGAACCGACAACGAGGCCCCCGGACGGTGGTTCGTCCGGGGGCCTCGTCAGGTCAGCCGAGATCGGCCCTCACGACTCTCAGTGCGAGTGGCCGTGGTGGGCGTCGGCGGCCTCTTCGACCGGCTTGTCGACGATGGCGGACTCGGTGGTCAGCACCATGCGCGCCACGGAGGTGGCGTTCTCGACGGCCGAGCGGGTGACCTTGACCGGGTCGATGACGCCCTCGGCGACCAGGTCGCCGTAGGTGAGGGTGGCGGCGTTGAAGCCGTCCTTGCCCTCGGTCACCTTGGAGACGACGACCGCGCCGTCGACGCCGGCGTTGCTGGCGATCCAGAACAGCGGGGCCAGCAGGGCCTGACGCACGACCTCGACACCGGCGGCCTCATCGCCCGAGAGCGAGTCGCGCAGCGCGCCCAGGGTCGCGGCGGCCTGGACCAGGGCGGTGCCACCACCGGGGACGATGCCCTCGGCGACCGCGGCCTTGGCCGAGGAGACCGCGTCCTCGACGCGGTACTTGCGCTCCTTGAGCTCGGTCTCGGTGGCCGCGCCGACCTTGAGGACGGCGACGCCGCCGGCCAGCTTGGCCAGGCGCTCTTCCAGCTTCTCGCGGTCCCAGTCGGAGTCGGTGTTCTCGATCTCCTTGCGCAGCTGCGAGACTCGCGCGTCGATGTCGGACTGCGAGCCCGCACCCTCGACGATGGTGGTGTCGTCCTTGGAGACCACCACGCGGCGGGCCTTGCCCAGCACGTCCAGACCGGCCTCGCGCAGGGTGATGCCCAGGTCCGGGTTGACCACGGTGCCGCCGGTGACGATGGCCAGGTCGTCCAGGAACGCCTTGCGGCGGTCACCGAAGAACGGGGCCTTCACGGCGACGACCTTGAGGGTCTTGCGGATCGCGTTGACCACCAGGGTGGACAGCGCCTCGCCGTCGACGTCCTCGGCGATGATGACGACCGGCTTGCCCGACTCGGCGATCTTCTCCAGCAGCGGCAGCAGGTCCGGCAGGGAGCTGATCTTCTCGCGGTTCAGCAGGATCCACGCGTCCTCGTAGACCGACTGCATGGTCTCCGGGTCGGTGACGAAGTACGGGGACAGGTAGCCCTTGTCGAACTGCACGCCCTCGGTGATGACGACCTCGGTCTGCAGACCCGAGGACTCCTCGATGGTGACGACGCCGTCCTTGCCGACCTTGGTCAGCGCCTCGGCGACCAGCGCGCCGATCTCCTCGTCACGCGAGGACACGGTGGCGACCTGCGCGATGGCCTTCTCGCCGTTGACCGGGGTCGCGGCGGCGGCCAGGGCGGCGGCGACGGCCTCGGCGGCCTTGCTCATGCCCTTGCCCAGGGTCATCGGGTTCGCGCCCGCGGCGATGTTCTTCAGGCCACCCTTGATGAGCGCCTGCGCCAGCACGGTGGCGGTGGTGGTGCCGTCGCCGGCGACATCGTTGGTCTTGGTGGCGACGCTCTTCACGAGCTGCGCGCCCAGGTTCTCGAACGGGTCCTCGAGGTCGATGTCACGCGCGATGGTGACACCGTCGTTGGTGACGGTCGGGCCGCCGAAAGCCTTGGCCAGCACCACGTGCCGGCCGCGCGGGCCGAGGGTGACCTTGACGGCGTCGGCGAGCTTGTCGACGCCGCGCTCCATCGCCCGGCGAGCCTTCTCGTCGAACTCGATCTGCTTTGCCATGTTGGGGTACCTACTCCTGAAATGAGTTGGGCCGGAACGCACTCCGCCCCGGGCCGGTTGCGGTATGCAGCTGACTCCGGGGCGGTGTCTCTCGAAGGGGTTTCAGGGGAAGCCCCTGAGGCCCCGAGAGTCGAAGCGTCTTACTTGGTGACGACAGCGAGCAGGTCGCGCGCCGACAGGATCAGGTACTCCTGGCCGTTGTACTTGACCTCGGTGCCGCCGTACTTGCTGTAGATGACGACGTCGCCTTCGTTGACGTCCAGCGCGATCCGGGTGACGCCGTCCTCGGCCACACGGCCCGGACCCACGGCGATGACGGTGCCCTCCTGGGGCTTTTCCTTCGCCGTGTCGGGGATGACCAGACCGGAGGCGGTGGTGGTTTCGGCCTCGTTGGCCTGGACGAGGATCTTGTCCTCGAGCGGCTTGATGTTCACGCTCGCCACGTTGAGCCCTCCACTTTCAGGGGATTCTTCTCGTCCGGGGCTGTTCCCCGGACTCACGGTTTCGTTCGTGCATGACCCCTGCGCAATCGGCCCCGTCGTCGCGGGTGCCGGGACCCCTGCGTAGTAGTCATTAGGTGGCACCTCAGCACTAACCAGTGCCTCCTAGCACTCTATACATGGGAGTGCCAGCGCTCAAGGGCAGGTACTGCTACCCGCAACCGCGCGTTACCCGTAACGCCGCTGGACAACGCGCTGCCACCACGACTCGCCGACACGACGGCCCGGGAATCTGAGGTCTTCCAAAGAAATCCGAAAATCTGTAACGTTCGGATAACGGATTGTGACACCATTGACGACGGCCGCGCGACGGGACTGAATCAAACCTGTCACGCGCACCGTCGAGAGTTACACAACTGCTTCACCCCGCTATCCGCGCGGCAACCATCCGCGCGGGCTCGAGAAGAGAGCAAACCGCAAGTGATCAGTGGCAGGTCCGAATGCCCCATCGGACAAGGTCCCGCCGTGATCCGTAGCTCGGAAGCGCCCGTTACCCATGGGGCGCGACCGGAGTCCGTTCGAGATGGTCGTCTCCACCAGGACCATCCGCTCGAAGGGAGGTGAACATGCGAACATCCCTCGGCATTTCCGCCGGAACCGAGGTGGTGTGCTCGGCGACGGTCGCCACCGCGCCCAATGGCGCCCAGAACTTCGACTACCGCGTCGTGACCGCCGATACGGCCCACTCCGACCTCGGTGACCTGGTGGCGTCCTCCATCGAACTGATGACCACCCAGATCCCGCGTGACGTCGTCCATCCCGTCGGCGCGCATCCGGTCGCCCGCGGCGCCAACCACCACGAGCCCGAACCGACCCCGCCCGGCGATATCGCGGTCGCATATCGGGACCGGGAGCAGGCACAGGTCATCCGCTCCGCGATCGGCCGCCAGCGCCACGGGGTGCATCTCATCCCGGAGAGCACCGCGGCCCTCGCTTATCTGCGGCACACGGGCCTGCTGGACCGCTGGGACACGGTCGCGGTCGTCGACATCGGGGCCACCGGCACCACGGTCACCGTCGCCGATCACGCCGACGACACCGTGCTGCGTTCGGAGCGGACGACGGCCATCGGCGGCAATGCCATCGACGAGCTGATCCTGCAGCACCTGCTGGACTGCCACCTCTCGCGCCGCGGCATCCGGCCCAACCGCGGCATCCTGCTCAACCGTTCCCGGGCCGCCAAGGAGCATCTGTCGGTCGTTCCGGCGGTCACCATCGACCATGTGGCCGGGCAGCCGCTCAAGCTGACGCGGGTGGATTTCGAGGAGATCGTCGCCGATCTGCTGCGGGAGCTGGCGGTGTTCGCGCGCGGGGTGTTCGCGCGAGCGCCGAAGTTCCCGGAGGCGGTTGCGGTGATCGGCGGCGGCGCGAACGTGCCGATCATGGTGGTCGGGCTGGAACGCCAGCTCGACGTGCCGGTCGTCACCGTGCCGGAGCCGGAGGCGGCGATCGCGAAAGGCGCGGCGCTGGTGGCGGATTCGACCACGCCGAGTGCCTTCCCGGTGATCGGGCTGGGCTCCGACGCGCCGATCGGCACCTTCACCAAGCTGGCGGGCACGCTGGCCGGGGCGATCGTGGTGGTCGGGCTGATCATCGGTTACGGCGTCAAGGAATTCGTGGTGCCCGAACCGCAGAACACGCACTACTCCCCCACCACGACCGGTCCGGTGCAGCCGGTCTCGCCGACCACGCCGTCGAGCGGCCCGGCCAGCGGTTCGCCCAAGCCGACCGCCAACCGCACCACCCCGGTCGTGCCGCCGACCCAAACCGGTTCGGCCACCGGCGTTCCCACCATCCCGTCGGCCACCACCAGCCAGCAGCAGCCGCCGCTGCGCCCGGATCCGGACCTACCCCAGATCCCGTTCCCCGCCGACCTGCCCCGCCTGCTCGGTCCGCTGCTCGGCACCGCGGTGCCGCCCATCGAGTCGGAGCCGAAGATCTCGCCTTCGCCGCGATCGAATACGAATTCGGGTTCCGGCGGCGTCACCACCATGGTCCGACCGACCGACTAGCTACACCGAACATCTACTCGCCGCGACCGGAGCTTCGACTCCCGGTCGCGGTCGCGTTTTCGGGGTGACCTACAGGTGACTGGTCGAGACCGGGAGGCCCGGGTCGGTGGCCACGGTCAGGGCGGAAGGCTGTGCGCCCGCGGCGATCACGTGGGCGCCCAGGGTGGCGATCATGACGCCGTTGTCGGTGCACAGGCGCGGTTTGGGGACGCGCAGGGTGATACCCGCTGCGGTGCAGCGTTCTTCGGCCAGTGAGCGGATGCGGGAGTTGGCGGTCGCGCCGCCGCCGAGCACCAGGGTGTCGACGCCCTGATCCTGGACGGCGCGGACGGCCTTCATGGTGAGGACGTCCGCGACGGCCTCCTGGAAGGACGCCGCGATATCCGGGATGGGCAGTTCGCGGCCTTCGCGCTGGGCCGCTTCGACATAGCGGGCGACCGCGGTCTTGAGACCGGAGAGCGCTTCACGGCGCAGCACCGAGTTGCCCGGAATCCATACGCCGCCACCGGATCTGGCGGTGGATCCGCCCCAGCGCGACGCCTTCTCGACGATG
>NZ_JBSGBY010000116.1:0-16903 GCF_053601505.1 Nocardia sp. NPDC004722 | reverse complement strand
GTCAACGCGCGCCTCGGCAAGGTCGATCATCCGGCCGCCGCGCAGCTCGCGCCCGCCGTGCACCTGGTGTTCGTCGGGGTGGCGGCCATGGCGGTGATCCTGATCGGCGCGGCCGCGGTCATGCCCGGGCGAAGCGACGGCAATCCGGAAAGCCATTCGGCGTGAACCGAATCGGTAGCTGTTTTGTCAGGTCGCAGAATAGCGCCGGGCCAATTCCATTCCGCCGAAACCCTCTCGGCCGTGCCGAATGGAATAGTGCGGCAATGATCTAGCACACTGTAGGTGTGGTTGAGGTCGAGGACGTGTTGCGCCGGTTGCGCCGGTATCCGGATGTGGAAGCGGTGAACCTGTACGCGGTGGACGCCGCGGACCGGTTCATGCTGGATGTCGCCGCGGATTCGCTGGCGACCGCCGGTGACGGCCGGGTCGCCGTGATCGACGACGGATACGGCGCGCTGACGCTCGGCGCGATCGCCGCGCACGAACTGCGCGGCGTGCGCGTGCATCAGGATTTGCTGACCGGCGAATTGGCGCTCGCCAATAATGCCCGAATTGTCGGACTTTCCGATCGTTTCACCACCCGCGAATTGGGTCCGGAATTACTCGGCGACGTGCGCGTGGTGCTGTGGCGGCTGCCGCGCGCCCTGTCCGGCCTCGCCGAGACCGCCGAGGCCATCGCCCGCTACGCCGCGCCCGAGGTCGAGGTGTTCGCCGGTGGCCGCGACAAGTACCTGACCCCGGCCATGAACGAGGTGCTCGCCGAATCCTTCGGCTCGGTGCGCGCCAGCCGCGGCCGCCAGAAGTCCCGAATCCTGCTCGCCGCCGACCCCAAACCCCTTGGCGAGCCCCGCTTTCCGATCCGCAACCGGCTCGACGACCTGGATCTCGACGTGGTCGCGCACGGGGCCGCCTTCTCCGGCCCCCGCCTCGATATCGGCACCCGCTTCCTGCTGGACTACCTCAAGCGCATGAAGCCCGACGCCCGCGACGCCATCGATCTGGGTTGCGGCACGGGCATTCTCGCGGTCGCCCTGGCCAAGGCGCGGCCCGGCATCCGGGTCGCCGCCACCGACCAGTCCGCCGCCGCGGTGGCCTCCGCCCGCGCCACCGCCGACGTCAACGGCGTCGCCGACCGGGTCACGGTGCTGCAGGACGACGCCATGTCCGCCACCCCCGACAACAGCGCCGACCTGGTGCTGTGCAACCCGCCCTTCCATGTGGGCGCGGCCGTGCACACCGGTTCGGCCATCAAGATGTTCCAGCAGACCGGCCGCGTGCTGCGGCCCGGCGGCGAACTGTGGACCGTCTACAACACGCACCTCAACTACCGGGGCGTCATGGAGCGCATGGTCGGCAAGACCGATGTGATGGGCCGCAATCGCAAGTTCACGGTGACCCGCTCGGTCCGCGGTCTGCACGACGCCGAACAATAGGACCCATGGGACGAATTGATCTTCGAATCTTCACCGAACCCCAGCAGGGCGCGACCTACGACACTCTCCGCACCGTCGCCAAGACCGCCGAGGACCTCGGCTACGACGCCTTCTTCCGCTCCGACCACTATCTGAAGATGGGCGACGGCGACGGGCTGCCCGGCCCCACCGACGCCTGGATCACCCTCGCGGGCCTGGCCCGCGAGACCCGCCGCATCCGGTTGGGCACCCTGGTCACCTCGGCCACCTTCCGCCACCCGGGCGTGCTGGCCATCGAGGTGGCGCAGGTCGACGCCATGTCCGGCGGCCGCGTCGAATTCGGTTTCGGCGCGGGCTGGTTCGAGGCCGAGCACGCCGCCTACGGCATCCCGTTCCCGGCCGAGAAGTTCCCGCGCTTCGAGGAGCAGCTGGCCATCGTCACCGGGCTGTGGAAAACGCCGGTGGGGGAGACGTTCTGCTTCGACGGCGAGCACTACACGCTCAAAGAATCCCCGGCGCTGCCCAAGCCCGTGCAGTCGCGGATGCCGGTCATCATCGGCGGCATGGGGGCCAAGCGCACCCCGCGTCTGGCGGCGAAGTACGCCACCGAGTTCAATGTGCCGTTCCAGTCGCCCGAGGCCAGCGCCGAGCAGTTCGAGCGAGTCCGCAAGGCCGCCAAGGACGCCGGACGCGATCCCCTCGACATCACCTTCTCCAACGCGCTCGTCGCCTGCGTCGGCGAATCCGACGCCGAGGTGGCGAAGCGGGCGGCGGTGATCGGCCGCGAGGTGGAGGAACTGAAGGCCAACGGCCTGGCGGGCAGCCCCGACGAGGTGGTCGACAAGATCGGCCGCTACGCGGAAATCGCTGGTACGAGCCGCGTCTACCTGCAGATTCTGGATCTGTCGGATCTGGATCACCTGGAGCTGATCGCCCATCGGGTGATGAGTCAGCTGGGCTGACGGGCGCTCGGCGAGCGGCGCGTTCGGTAAAGCTCAGGTAAAGTCCAGTTAGTCCGATCTATGGGGGTTCGGGAACTCTGAGCCCCCATAGCGCGTTGGACGAGTAGCTTCACAGGCCACGACCTACGTGAGCCGCGACTCCAGAAAGGGACGCACAGTGCGCTCCACATCCAACCCGGTTTTCCGGAACTTGCAGCCGCAGCAGGGTGGCTACGCCGGCTTCGGCCAGGCACCTGGAGCCGGACAGTTCCCCGCCGATCCGTACGCGCAGCAGCCCGGCTACGGCCAGCAGCCGCCGCAGTACCCGGGCTACGGCCAGCAGCCGTACCAGCCCGCCATCCCGACCACCCGCCCGATGACCATCGACGACGTGGTGCAGAAGACCGGCATCACCCTCGGTGTGGTCAGCCTGATGGCGATCGTGTCCTACGCGCTCACCGCGAGCAATCACGCACTGGCCCTGCCGTTCCTGCTGGTCGGCGGCCTCGGTGGCCTGGTTCTCGGCCTGGTCATCTCCTTCGGCCAGAAGTACAGCCCGGCCCTGGTGCTGAGCTACGCGGCGCTGGAAGGTCTGCTGCTCGGGTCGTTCTCGTTCCTGTTCACCGGACAAATCGCTGGCACCAGCGGTTCTGGCCTGATCGCGCAGGCCGTGTTGGGCACCTTCGGTGTGTTCTTCGGCATGCTGGTCGTATACAAGACCGGCGCGATCCGCGTCACTCCGCGCCTGACCCGCATGGTCGTGGGCGCGCTGATTGGTGTCGGTGTGCTGATGCTGGGCAATCTGGTCGCGGGCTTCTTCACTCCGGATGGTTTCGGGCTCCGCTCGGGCGGCACCATGTCGATCATCTTCAGCCTCGTGGTCATCGGTGTCGCGGCGTTCAGCTTCCTGCTCGACTTCGACGCCGCCGACCAGCTCATCCGGGCCCAGGCTCCGGAGAAGGCGGCCTGGGGCGTGGCCTTCGGCCTGACCGTCACCCTGGTCTGGCTGTACCTCGAGATCCTGCGCCTGCTGAGCTACTTCCAGGGCGACCGCTAGTCGCCGGAAAAGGCTGACGCACAGCTGAATACCTGACGTGGGCGGGCACCGAATCCGGTGCCCGCCCACTGCTGTGTAGCCAGCCTGAGAGCCTTCAATCGTTGCTCACCACCTCCTTCAGGACGTCGGTCGCGACGTGGTTCTCGCCGCAGTTGTCGGTGAGCAGCGCGACGCTGGCGCAGTTCCGGGTCCGCAGCGGCAGGATCTCCTGGTAGGCCGCCGACTCGTACCAGCCGTTGACGGCCTCGTAGTCCGGGAACTCGATGACGATCACGTTCGCGTTCGCCGGACCCTCGATCACCCGCTGGCGGGGGCCGCCGTGCACGATGAACTTGCCGCCGAACGGTTCCAAGGTCGCGTCGATGCGCTCGAGGTATTCGACGATTTCGGCGTTCACGTCGACGTCCCACAGGGTGGCGATGGCGTAGGCGGGCATTTCGGGCTCCTCATCCGGGATTGCTGTGCTGCCCTCGATATTTCCGCCCCGGGGGAACGAAGTCGATTACCTGCCAGGTAACGCGGTCCCCGGAATGTGCTTGGCTTCCAGGTGTTCCCGGCGCAGCAGCTTGCTGCCCAGCCAGACCAGCGGGTCGTACTTGCGCGAGATGACCTGCTCCTTCAACGGGATCAGCGCATTGTCGGTGATCTTGATGTGTTCCGGGCAGACCTCGGTGCAGCACTTGGTGATATTGCAGTAGCCCAGGCCCAGTTCGTCCTGGGCCAGCTTGCGGCGGTCCAGCTCATCGGCGGGATGCATCTGCAATTCCGCCACCCGCATGAGGAAACGCGGCCCGGCGAAGGCGTGCAGGTTCTCCTCGTGGTCGCGAATCGCGTGACAGGTGTTCTGGCACAGGAAGCATTCGATGCATTTGCGGAATTCCTGGCTGCGCTGCACATCCTCCTGCATCATCCGGTACTCGCCCGGCTTGATCGCCGGGTCGGGCTGGAACGGCGGCACCTCCCGGGCCTTGATGTAGTTGAACGAGACATCGGTGACCAGGTCGCGGATGACCGGGAACGCGCGCAACGGGGTGATGGTGATGGCGTCGTCGACCACCGCCTGCGCGGCCTGGCTCATGCACATGAGCCGGGGGAAGCCGTTGATCTCCGCCGAGCAGGAACCGCACTTGCCCGCCTTGCAGTTCCAGCGGACCGACAGGTCCGGGCACTGTGTGGCCTGGAGCCGGTGTACGACGTCGAGGACCACCTCGCCCTCGCTCACCTCGACCTGATAGTCCTCGAGCGCGCCGCGTCCGCCGTCGCCGCGCCAGACCCGCACGGTCACTGTCTTTTTCATCGGTTCACTCCCAGCTGGACCAGTTCGGATTCGGTGAAGTACTTGCGCAGCTCATCCGGTTCGAACAGGGCCACCAGATCGGCCCGCATGGGCGGTGCGATGCGGCGCGAGAGGTGCACGCGGCCGTCGTGATCGCGGCAGGTGAGCGTGACGCCGCGCCAGGACGGATCCATGGCGGGGAAGTCGCCGCGGGTGTGTCCGCCGCGAGATTCGTTGCGCTCCAGGGCCGAGCGCGCCACACATTCGGCGATGAGGGCCATATTGCGCAGGTCGAAGGTCTGATGCCAGCCGGTGTGGTAGGTCCGATCACCCTGCACCCGAACGTTTTCCGCGCGCTCGCGCAGCAGTTCCAGTTCGCCGAGCGCCTTGGTGAGCTCGTCGCCGTCACGCACGATGCCGACCAGCTCGGTCATGACGCGTTGCAGGGCCTGATGCACTTCGTAGGGGTTCTCGCCGTCTTCATTGTGGTAGGGCGCGAGGGCCTCGGCGAGTGCCGCGGTGACCGCCTCTTCGTGCACGACCGGCCGGGAATCGGCCAGCGCGGCAAGGTATTCCGCCGCTCCGGCGCCCGCGCGGGCGCCGAAGATGAACAGGTCGGACAGGGAGTTGCCGCCCAACCGGTTCGAGCCGTGCATGCCGCTGGCGCACTCCCCGGCCGCGAACAGGCCGGGCACCGTGGTGGCGGTGGTGTCGGCGTCCACGCGCATGCCGCCCATGACGTAGTGCGCGGTGGGCCCGACCTCCATCGCTTCCAGCGTGATGTCCACGCCTGCCAGTTCGGCGAACTGGTGGTGCATGGCGGGCAGCCGCCGCCGGATCTCCTCGGGCGTCATCCGGGTGGAGACATCCAGGAACACGCCGCCGTGCGGTGAACCGCGACCGGCCTTCACCTCGGAATTGATGGCCCGCGCCACCTCGTCACGCGGTAGCAGTTCCGGTGGCCGCCGGTTGTGCTCGGGATCGGTGTACCAGCGGTCGGCCTCGTCCTCGTTGTCGGCGTAGATGGCCCGGAACACCTCCGGGATGTAGTCGAACATGAAGCGACGGCCCTCGCTGTTGCGCAGCACGCCGCCGTCACCGCGCACCCCCTCGGTGACCAGCACGCCGCGCACCGAGGGCGGCCACACCATGCCGGTCGGATGGAACTGGATGAACTCCATGTTCACCAGCTCCGCGCCCGCGCGCAGGGCCAGGGCGTGGCCGTCGGCGGTGTAGTCCCAGGAGTTGGAGGTGACCGTGAACATCTTGCCCAGCCCGCCGGTCGCCAGAATGACCGTCGGCGCGGTCAAGACCACGAATTCGCCTGTCTGCCTGACGTATCCGAACGCGCCGGAGATGCGGCCGCCGTCGGTGAGCAGGCGGGTGATGGTGGTCTCGTCGAACACCTTCAGCCGGGCCTCGGGATCACCGAACTGTTCGGCGTCCTCGCGCTGCAGGGCGACCAGGCGCTGCTGCAGGGTGCGGATCACCTCCAGCCCGGTGCGGTCGCCGACATGCGCGAGCCGCGGATACTCGTGGCCGCCGAAGTTGCGCTGCGAGATCAGCCCGTCCTTCGTGCGGTCGAACAGCGCGCCCCAGTGCTCCAGCTCCCAGATCCGGGTCGGTGCCTCCTTGGCGTGCAGTTCGGCAATGCGCCAGTCGTTGAGGAATTTGCCGCCGCGCATGGTGTCGCGGAAGTGGACCTGCCAGTTGTCCTTCGGATTGCCGTTGCCCATGGCCGCGGCGGCCCCGCCCTCGGCCATGACCGTATGCGCCTTGCCCAGTAGGGTTTTGGTGATGACGGCGGTGCGCAGGCCGCGGGTGCGGGCCTCGATGGCGGCGCGCAGTCCCGCGCCGCCCGCCCCGATCACCACCACGTCGTACTCGTGGCGGATCGGTGTGTCAGAAGAATCGAAGGTCACTGATGACTCCCATCGAGAGCAGCCGGACGTAGACGTCCGTGAACGCCACCCAGATCAGCGAGATCCAGGCCATGCGCTGGTGGTGCGGGTTGATCCGGCTCACCCAGGTCCACAGCCGGTACCGGATCGGATGGTTGGAGAAATGCTTGAGACGGCCGCCGACGGCGTGACGGCAGGCGTGACAGGACAGCGTGTACATCCACAGCAGGGCGGCATTCACGATCAGCACGACGGTGCCCAAACCCATATGGCCCCAACGGCCGTCGTAATCGCGGAAGGCGATGACGGCGTCGTAGGTGAGCACCACGTTCAACAGTGCCGCCAGCCAGAAGAAGTAGCGGTGCATGTTCTGGATGAACACGAGCGGGAAGCGCGATTCGCCGGTGTACTTCTTGTGCGGTTCGCTCACCGCGCACGCCGTCGGCGACTGCCAGAAGGCCCGGTAGTAGGCCTTGCGGTAGTAGTAGCAGGTGAACCGGAAACCCATGGGAATCCAGATGATCAGGATCGACGGGGTGATCCAGGCGGGCCAGCTCACCCAGCCCCAGCCGTGCATGCCGACATCGGTCAGGTTCGGCGAATAGAAGGGCGAGAGGTACGGTCCCGACGCGTAGTGGTCGTTGGCCAGGATGACGTACGCCGCGTAGACGATGAACGCCGACAGGATCGACGCCGTCACGATCGGCTGTGCCAGCCAATTGTCCACTCGCAGTGTGCGTTGCGGAATCTGCGCGCGAGTGCGCTCCCGCTCGGGTGTCGAAGTCACAGCGTGCGCGCCCGGGGTGCGGTCATGTTCTCGGGGCGCATCAGCTCGTCGAGCGCCTCCTGGGTGAGCGCGCCGCGCGCCAGCACCAGCTGGTAGACGCTGCCGCCGGTCTTCAACGCCTCCTTGGCGATCGAGGCCGCCTCCTCGTAACCGAGCGCGGGGACCAGCGCGGTGATCAGACCGATGCTGTTGTTGACCAGCTCCCGGCAACGCTCGCGGTTGGCGGTGATGCCGGTGATGCACCGATTGGTCAGCGTCACCGCGGCATTGCGCAGCATGAGGGTGCCCATGAGCAGGTCATAGGCCATGATCGGCTCGGCCATATTGAGTTCCAGCTGGCTGGCCTCGGCGGCCATGGTGACCGTCATGTCGTAGCCGATGAGCTGGAAGCAGACCTGGCTGACGACCTCGGGGATGACCGGGTTTACCTTGCCGGGCATGATCGACGAACCCGGTTGCATGGCAGGCAGATTGATCTCCGCCAGGCCCGCGCGCGGACCCATCGACAGCAGCCGCAGGTCGTTGCAGATCTTCGACAGCTGCACGGCGGCGCGCTTCATGGTCGCCGACACGGCCACGAAATCGCCCGAGTCCTGGGTGGCTTCGACCAGATCCGCGGCCGAGCGGATGGGCAGGCCGGTGACGTCGGCCAGCTTGGCCGCGCACAGCTCGGCGTAGCCGGGCGGGGAGGTGATGCCGGTGCCGATGGCGGTCGCGCCCATATTGGTGACCAGCAGGTCCTCGGAGATCCGCTTCAGATGCGCGATGGCCTCGCCGACCATGACGCCGTACGCGCCGAACTCCTGACCCAGGGTCATCGGCACCGCGTCCTGCAGCTGGGTGCGACCCATCTTGATGACATCGGAGAACTCGGCGGCCTTGGCCTGCAAGGCTTTCTGGAGTTCGGCCAGCGCCTCGGCGGCGTCCTGCAGGGACAGGTAGACGCCGAGCTTCACGGCGGTCGGGTACACGTCGTTGGTGGACTGCGAGCAGTTCACATCGTCGTTGGGGTGCAGGAACTGGTACTGACCCTTGCCGTGTCCCATGATCTCGAGGCCGCGATTGGCGATCACCTCGTTGGCGTTCATATTGGTCGAGGTGCCCGCACCGCCCTGCACCATGTCGACGATGAAGTCGCGGTGCAGTTTTCCGGCCAGGATCTCGTCGCAGGCCAGGCTGATCGCCTCGGCCTTCTCCACATCCAGCGCGCCGAGCTCGTAATTGGCCAGGGCCGCAGCCTTTTTCACATAGGCCAGCGCGTCGACCAGGTGGCCGAACTTGCGCAGCTTGATGCCCGAGATCTGGAAGTTCTCCAGGGCGCGCAGGGTCTGCACGCCGTAGTACGCCTCGGCGGGGATCTCCCGCTCACCGAGCGAATCATGTTCGCGCCGAATGCCTCCCACCGCGCCCTGGGCGACCACGGCCTCGGCCAGGCGGCTCGACACCGACTGCAGCCGGGCGGCCACCAGCTGCGCGACGCGCGCCACGATGCGGTGGTAGCGCTCGGGCTCGCGGGCGGAGAGTTCCTCGATGGCCTCGCGGGTGACGATGAGCACTTCCGCGCCTCCGGCGGTGCGCGCGGTCGCCATGTGGGTGCCGCCGTCCAGCAGCGTCATCTCCGAAATCATCCCGCCCGCACGGACAGTGCCGAGTTCGGTCTCGTGCCCGGTGAGACCGGTCACCATTTCGATGCGGCCGCGGGTGACGATGCCGAACCAGTCACGCGGGGTGGACTCGTGGAAGATCACCGCTCCCGCAGGGTATTCGCGGTATTGAGCGACCGCCGTGAGGGCCTGTAGGTCCTCGACGTCGATGCCGGTGGCGATCGAGGTGGTCTCGATCATGTCGGACAAGGTGTCCACGTTGACTCCTACTTCGATGGGGCTAATCTCTTCTACGGGAGCAAACCGTCGGCAAAATTATTGATCAAATCGATCTGACATTTCGAGTCGAACCAGATAGTGAGGGCATTTGTCCCACGACTCATGACGGATTGAGATAATTACCGAGGCGGTTGTTCTCATGATTCAGATGCTTCTCGAGTTAGCGGTGGTGCTCGCCGCGATCCTGATCGGATCGCGCGTGGGCGGCATCGGACTCGGCGTGTGGGGCGCGGTGGGTGTGGTCGTGCTCGCCAGCGTGTTTCGCGTCGCACCCACGTCACCACCGGTCGACGTGCTGCTCATCATCCTGGCCGTCGTCATCGCGGCGGCCACCATGGAGGCGGCGGGCGGCGTGGACTACATGGTGCGCATCGCCGAACGCATGATCCGCAAGAATCCCAAACGGATCACCTTCGTCGCGCCCGTGGTGGTGTTCCTGTTCACCATCGGCGCGGGCACCGGCCACCTGCTCTACCCGCTGCTACCGGTGATTCACGAGGTGTCGCGGGAGGGTGGGGTGCGGCCGGAACGGCCGATCTCCATGGCCGCCATCGCAAGTCAATCGGCGATCGTCGCCAGCCCGGTCTCGGCCGCCATGGCCGCCGCGGTCGTGGTGCTCGGACCCGACGGCTGGAGCATGGTGAAAATCCTCGCGGTGACCGTTCCTTCGGTGCTGATCGGCCTAGTCGCGGGCTCGCTGTCGGTGTGCCGTCGCGGCAAGGACCTCGCGGACGATCCGGAGTATCAGCGTCGCCTGGCGTCGGGAGAATTGCAGCCGGTCAACGCGAATCCGGCCGATCGGCCCGAACTGCCGCGCACCGCAAAGCTTTCCGCGCTCATCTTCCTCATCGGCGTGCTGGCCGTGGTGATCTCGGGCGCCTTCCCCGGCCTGCGTCCCCCGGGCGCGGACGGCAAGACCCTGAGCATGCCCGAGACCATCGAGGTGCTGATGCTCGCGACCTCCGCCGTCATCATCCTGGTGTGCAAGGTGTCGGCCCCGAAGATTCCGAGCACCCCGGTCGCCAAGGCGGGTCTGGTCGCACTGGTCGGCGTCTTCGGATTGGCCTGGCTGGGCGACAGTTTCATCAAATCCAACGAGACGATGATCGTCGGCAACCTGGGCGATCTGGCCAAGCAGCACACCTGGCTGTTCGCCGTCGTGCTCGCGCTGGTCTCGGCGCTGGTGTTGAGTCAGGCGTCGGCCACCAAGATCATGCTGCCGCTCGGCCTCGCGCTCGGCATCTCGGCCCCGCACCTGGTCGCCATGCTCCCGGCCCTGTGTGCGCTGTTCATCCTGCCGGTCTACCCGACCAGCATCGCGGCGGTGAACTTCGACCACTCCGGCACCACCAGGTTCGGCAAGTTGGTGCTCAACCACAGCTTCATGTTGCCGGGTCTCGTCACGACCGCCGTGGCCGTGGCCGTCGGCTACCCGCTGGCAGCCTTGGTCTCTTGACAAAACAACATAAACGGGCATAAAACAACATAAGTCAACAACGAAGTGCGGAGGTGCGGATGTACGCCGAGGAGCGGCAGCAGGCGATCGCGACGCTGATCGGGCAGCGCGGTCGCGTCTCGGTGCTCGAACTGGCCGAACAGTTCGAGGTCACCACCGAGACCGTGCGCCGCGACCTCGCCGCCCTCGACCGGCTCGGGCTGGTCCGCCGGGTGCACGGCGGCGCGGTACCGGCCGCCGCCCTCACCGCCATCGAGCTCGGCACGGGGGAGCGCGAGCACACCCGGGCCGGGGAGAAGGACCGGATCGCCAAGGCCGCGTTGGCCTTTCTGCCACCCACCGGCGGCAGCGTGCTCTTCGACGCCGGAACCACCACGGCCCGCATCGCGGCGCAACTGCCCGCCGACCGGGAGCTGGTGGCCATCACCAACTCGCTGCCGATCGCGACCCGGCTCAGCGGAGCCGCCGGGGTCCGGCTGCACCTGCTGGGCGGTCGGGTGCGCGGCGTCACCCAGGCCGCCGTCGGCGCGGACACCCAGCGCATGCTCGGTGACCTGCGGGTCGACGTCGCCTTCATCGGGACCAACGCGCTCACCGTCGGGCACGGGCTCTCCACGCCCGACCCCGACGAGG
This sequence comes from Nocardia sp. NPDC004722, assembly GCF_053601505.1. Classification (NCBI taxonomy): domain Bacteria; kingdom Bacillati; phylum Actinomycetota; class Actinomycetes; order Mycobacteriales; family Nocardiaceae; genus Nocardia; species Nocardia sp. NPDC004722. The sequence goes on along the minus strand of NZ_JBSGBY010000116.1, from coordinate 5,557 downwards.
CGGCGGTCAAGCGGGCCATGGTCGCCAGCGCGCACCGGGTGGTCGTGGTCGCCGACTCCAGCAAGATCGGGCGCGAGGACCTGGTCCGATTCGCCGCCATCGCGGATATCGACGTGCTGGTCAGCGACGATCAGCTGCTGCCCGCGGTGCGAAACGAGTTGTCCGAGTTCGGTATCGAGGTGGTGACCGCATGATCGTCACGCTGACCGCCAATCCCAGCATCGACCACACCGTCGCGCTGTCGGAGCCGCTGCGACGCGGCGACCTGCAACGGGCGCGCGCGGCCACCTCGTACCCGGGTGGCAAGGGCGTCAACGTTTCTCGCGTCGTGGCGGGGGCAGGGGCGCGCACCGTCGCGGTATTGCCGGGGGATCCGGGTGATCCGCTGCTGCGGGCGCTCAGTGAGACCGGCCTCGACTATCGGGCGGTGCCGTGCGGTGGCCTGGCCCGCACGAATATCACGCTCACAGAAGCCGACGGCACCACCACCAAGATCAATGAGCCGGGCACGCCCTTGACGGCTGCCGAGCTGAATACCCTGGCGGACTTGCTCGTCGAGCTCTCGGCCGATGCCTCCTGGGTGGTGCTGTCCGGTTCGCTGCCGCCCGCGGTGCCGGTCGACTGGTACGTGGAGCTGCTGCGGCGGCTGCGCCGACCGGAGTCCCGCATCAAGGTTGCGGTGGACACCTCCGACGGTCCACTGCTGGCCCTGGCCGAGCAGTTCGATTCCACCGCACCGCATTTGATCAAACCCAATGCCGAGGAACTGGCACAGCTCACCGGCGGCGACCCAGAGGAACTGCACGATCCCAGCGCTGCCGCCCGTGCGGCGTCGGTGCTCGTGGCGCGCGGCGTCGAAACCGTGCTCGCCACCCTCGGCGCGGCCGGAGCCGTACTGGTCACCGCCGCCGGGGCCTGGCACGCCACCGCACCCGCCATCACCGCGCGCAGCACCGTCGGCGCGGGCGATTCCGCCCTCGCCGGCTACCTGCTCGCCGACCTGGACCACGAAGCGCCACAGGACCGTTTGCGTCGCGCCGTTGCCTACGGCAGCGCCGCCGCCGCCCTCCCGGGGACCGGCCTGCCCGGCCCGCACCACACCGACCCCGGCGCCGTGCAGGTCACGGCCCTGGATTTCCAGCCCCACCACTGAAAGACCCGCGATGTCCGACCCGATCATCACCACCGACCTGATCGCCCTCGACGCCGACCTCGGCGCCGAGCCAGCCGACGTGATCGGGTCACTCGCGCAACGCCTCACCGATGCAGGTCGCGCCACCTCGGCGGCGGACCTCCGCGACGCTGCGCTCGCGCGCGAAAGCCAGTCCGCCACCGGACTTCCCGGCGGGATCGCCATTCCGCACTGCCGCAGCGCCGCCGTCGCACTGCCGTCGCTCGGCTTCGCTCGGTTGGCGCGCAAGGCCGACTTCGGTGCACCCGACGGCCCCGCCGACCTGGTCTTCCTCATCGCGGCCCCCGAAGGCGCGGGCGCGGAGCACATGAAACTGCTTTCATCCCTGGCCCGAGCATTGGTCCGACCCGAGTTCCTGGCAGCCTTGCGCGCGGCCGCCACCCCGACCGAGATCGTCGGCCTGGTCCGCGAGGTCGTCGAACCGCAGGCGGCCCCGGCATCGCCCACCGAGGCCGAACCCCCGGCCGTGGAAGCCGGAACTCCGCCCACAAACCTCGGAACTCCGGCCGCTGCCGCACCCGGTCATTCCGGCGGAGCCCCGGTCGGAATCCAACGCGCACAGCAAGATCCCGGTGCCGCTCAAGCCGGGAGCGCGCGCGAGAACTCGGCGGCGACCGGCAGAGCCCGGACAGCGACGGCTGGAGCTTCGCCCGGGACCAGCGGAGGCTCTCCCGCGACCGCCGGTTCTTCGGCGGCTACTGGGCGGGATTCGGCTGGAGCAGACGGGATTTCGGGCGCAGGCGAGGGTTTACCGGCAAAGCGCGGTGCGGCGTCGGTCGGCGCTGGCGAGCCCGCTGAACGGGGCGGAGCGGCTGTTCCGCAGCTTGATTCGACTACATCGCCGCGCACCCTCGTCGCCGTGACAGCCTGTCCGACCGGTATCGCGCACACGTATATGGCGGCCGACTCCCTTGTCGCCGCGGGGCAGCGGGCCGGGGTGACGGTACGGGTGGAGACCCAGGGGTCCAGCGGCAGTACGCCTTTGAGCGCTGCCGATATCGATCTGGCGGAGGCGGTCATCTTCGCCACCGATGTCGGGGTGAAGGGGCGCGAACGGTTCGCGGGGAAGCCGGTCATCGAATCGGGCGTGAAGCGGGCCATCAATGAGCCCGATGTCATGGTGGCCGAGGCGCTGGCGGCGGCGAAGGATCCCGGCGCTGCCGTTGTCGCTGGAACGGTGCGGACAGAGAAAGGTTCCGCCGCAGCGGATTCCGGGTCGCTCGGCTGGGGAACGCGACTGCGGCAGATTCTGCTGACCGGTGTCAGCTACATGATCCCGTTCGTCGCGGCGGGCGGGCTGCTGATCGCGCTCGGGTTCCTGCTCGGCGGGTATGAGATCGCGGGTAGCGCCAAGACGATCGTGCTGGACAACTCGATCACCGACCTGCCCTCGGGCGGGCTGGCCACCTACCTGGGTGCGGTGCTGTTCCAGATCGGGTCGCTCGCATTCTCCTTCCTGGTGCCGGCGCTGGCCGGATACATCGCCTACGCCATTGCCGACCGGCCCGGTCTCGCACCGGGTTTCACCGCCGGTGCGGTCGCCGTCTTCGTCGGCGCGGGCTTCCTGGGCGGTCTGGTCGGCGGTCTCATCGCCGGTTTCGCGGCGCTGTGGATCGCGAAACTCGGTGTGCCGCAGTGGGCACGCGGCCTGATGCCGGTGGTGGTCATCCCGCTGTTCGCATCCCTGGTCGTCGGCATGCTCATGTTCATCGTGCTCGGCAAGCCCCTCGCGGCCGTCACCAGCGGCCTCACCCACTGGCTCAACAGCCTGACCGGCACCTCGGTCATCCTGCTCGGCATCATCCTCGGCCTGATGATGTGCTTCGACCTGGGCGGGCCGGTCAACAAGGCCGCCTACGCGTTCGCCGTCGCCGGTCTCAACGTGAACGACACCGCGTCGCTGAAGATCATGGCCGCCGTCATGGCGGCAGGCATGGTCCCGCCGCTGGCCATGGCCCTCGCAACCACCGTGCGCCCCAAGCTCTTCACCACCGCCGAGCGCGAGAACGGCAAGGCCGCCTGGCTCCTCGGCGCATCTTTCATCTCCGAGGGCGCGATCCCCTTCGCGGCAGCCGACCCGTTGCGCGTCATCCCCTCGATGATGGCTGGCGGCGCGGTCACCGGTGCCCTCGTCATGGCCTTCGGCACCACCCTGAGCGCCCCCCACGGCGGCATCTTCGTCTTCTTCGCCGTCGGCGGCATCGCGGGCTTCCTGCTCGCCCTCGCCCTCGGCACCATCGTCGGCGCGGCCTGCGTCACCGCAGCGAAGCAACTCCGAAAAGCCCCCGCCGCCAAAGCATCTCCAGCGGATCTCGTAGCCGCATAACCCTCCCCACCTCTAAGGAGTCGCTCATGCCCACCACCACCGTCGTCGTCGGTTCGTCCGTCGGCCTGCACGCCCGCCCCGCCGCCCTCATCGCCGAATCCGCCGCGGCCGCAGGCGTCCCCATCACCCTCTCCCTCGTAGGCGGCTCCCCGATCAACGCCGCCTCCGCCCTCATGATCATGACCCTCGGCGCCACCCAGGGCACCGAAGTCGTCATTACCAGCGACGACCAGGCCGCCCTGGACAAGATCGCCGGTCTCGTCGCCTCCGACCTCGACGCCTGAGCGATATCGCATCCGGCCCCAACGCCGGGGGCGTGGGTGTTGCCGCGACGCCTGGGGTGTGGGGGCTTGCCCCCGCTGGGGGTGTGGGGGTAACCCCCACCCTTCCCCCAAACGACTTGGGCCGCACGACCTTCTGGTCGTGCGGCCCAATCGAGTTCAGAGCGTCAGCTCAGACGCTCGATGATCATCGCCATGCCCTGGCCGCCGCCGACGCACATGGTCTCCAGACCGAACTGCTTGTCGTGGGTCTGCAGGTTGTTGATCAGCGTGGCGGTGATGCGGGCACCGGTCATGCCGAAGGGGTGGCCCAGCGCGATCGCGCCGCCGGACACGTTCAGCTTGTCCACGTCCATGTTCAGCTCGCGAGCCGAACCCAGAACCTGCACGGCGAACGCCTCGTTGATCTCGTACAGGTCGAGGTCGCCGATGGTCATGTTGGCGTTCTTCAGGGTGTTGCGCACGGCCTCGATCGGGCCGAGACCCATGATCTCCGGGGACAGGCCGGAGACGCCGGTGGCCACGATGCGGGCCAGCGGGGTCAGGCCGAGCGCCTTGGCCTTGGTGTCGGACATGACGACCAGGGCGGCGGCACCGTCGTTGAGGGGACAGGCGTTACCGGCGGTGATGGTGCCGTCCGGGCGGAAGACCGGCTTGAGCTGCGAGATCTTCTCGTAGGAAGTACCCGCGCGCGGGCCGTCGTCGGTGGTGACGACGGTGCCGTCGGGCAGGGTCACCGGGGTGATCTCCCGCTCGAAGAAGCCGGACTTGATGGCCTCCTCGGCACGGTTCTGCGAACGCACACCCCAGTGGTCCTGGTCCTCACGCGAGATGCCGGTGTAGGTGGCGACATTCTCGGCGGTCTGACCCATGGCGATGTAGACGTCCGGGAGGATGCCCTCCTCGCGCGGGTCGGTCCAGGTGGCGTTGGACTCGGCGGTGGCCTTGGTGCGGGCCTCGGCGTCGGTGAACAGCGCGTTGTGGGTGTCGGGCCAGCCGTCGGCGGTGCCCTTCGGGAAGCGCGAGACGGTCTCCACACCGGCGGAGATGAACACGTCACCCTCACCGGCCTTGATGGCGTGGAACGCCATCCGGGTGGTCTGCAGCGAGGACGAGCAGTAGCGGTTGACGGTGACGCCCGGCAGGGTGTCGTAGCCGAGCTGGACGGCCACGGCACGCGCCATGTTGAAGCCGCCCTCACCGGCGGGCTGACCGCAGCCCAGGTGCAGGTCGTCGATGTCGGAGACGGAGAGCGAAGGCACCTTGTCGAGCGCGGCGCGCACCATCTGCGCGGCGAGGTCGTCCGGGCGCATGCTCACCAGAGAACCCTTGCCAGCGCGGCCGATGGGCGAGCGGGCGTACGAAACGATGACGGCCTCAGCCATGAGGACTCCTTTTTTGCTGGGGTGATCCTCTTCGAATTTACGACGGCGGTGTGGCGGGTCGAACATCCGGTGTGCCCGAATCCCAACCAATGAGCTGTGGGATATCGCTCACTCACAACGCGGGCGGCTCAGCCCGGCACGTCGAAGGCGCTCTGCGCCGGGATGTTCGGCATGTCGGTGTAGACGGTGACGACGATGTGGCCCGGCCCGGTGTCCTGGAACAAGGCGTAGTGCTCGCTGCCGTAGAACCCGGCCAAGATCGGAACTCGATATTCGCCGGCGGCACCGGTGTTCATGTTGCGCCAGGCGACCGTGGCACGGTGGCGGTCATCAGGTAGCGCGCGGTCAGGGATTCGCCACCCTCGATGGCGAC
>NZ_JBSGBY010000115.1:0-16912 GCF_053601505.1 Nocardia sp. NPDC004722 | reverse complement strand
GCCACCGCCGGCACCGGCGGCGCCGGGAGGTCCTGGCGGACAGAGCGGGCCAGGGGCACCGCCGGGCGGACCGGGTGGACCGGCGGCACCGCCCGGAGGCCCAGTGGTGCCGCCGCCATCGGCGAATCCGCCGCGGGTGCCGCCGCCATCGGCGAATCCGCGGCGGGTGCCGCCGATGCCGGCGAATCCGCCGCGACCCAGCGACCCAGTTGGAGCAGCGCGCAGGGCGGCGCAACGGTTCGGTGGCATCAACTCCCGCAGGGCCGCGGCTGCGGCCGCCCGGGCTGCCCTCGCCGAAGGCGCCCACAGCAGCGAACTCCGCGGCGTGTTGGAAGAAGTCGGATTCGACCAGATGGTCATAGGCCATGTCCTCAACTCGTGGGGCAACGTCGCCCGGCTGGCGGACGGGTTCGAAGACTCGGAACGTCAATTCAATGCCTCCGAGGCCTACGCGGCGGCGGTGTTGCATTACCAGGACCGCGTCGAGCGCCTGGATCGCGCGGGGACCCTGCACGCCCACCAGGAGGCCCTCGAGGCGGACCGAGCGACCTTGGACGAGGCCGCCGTCTGGTTCTCCCACGTGTACAGCCCTGCACTCGACCGTGGTGTGGCCGACGGGCCGCAGGGCGACTACGTCGCCGCGTACCTGGCGGACGGCGGCCCGGCTGACAGGAGGGCTCGGTTGGTGGCGTTGGCCCGGGTCGCGGGCGGCGACGAGAGGGCGGCCAGGCCGGGCGCCGACGCGCGCGAAGTCGCCTACGCGGAGCAGCTGAGAAACGCGGGTGTAGACCGCGATGGCGCGGCACGAATATTGAACGCCATCGGCAACGAGGTCTCGAGCCGGGGCCACGAATCGGGCTGATCGAACCGCGTCCGCCGATTCGTGAATACCCACCGACAATCGAGGAAGTGAAGACGATGATCCGCCGGGTAGCGTTGGCGCTCAGGGGTTTTGGTCTGGGGCGGTCGCTCGTGTGGCTGCTGCTGGCTGCGTGCCCGTTGGGGATTGCGCTGGTGGTCCTCACGCCCCTGCTGGCCTTCAGCGTGACGAGTTCGTCGGTAACGGTGAGGGATCTGCGCGATCAGTGTGACGCCGCGGTGGGGCCTGATCCGTCTGCGACGACGACCACCGCGGGGGCTGCCACCGCGGCGGTGCCGCGGGCGCCGGTGAGTTCGGTTGCTCCGACGGCCAATCCGTATGCGGAGCTGACCTTCGGGCCCGAGGATCGGGATGCCTCCGACTGGCTGCGAGCCTGCGCCACGGCCATGCGGCATGCGCCCTATCAGTCGCCACCCGTGCAGACCGTCAATCTCGGGCCCGTCGTCGAGTGCGCTCGCCTGACCGCGATCTCGCTCGTGGATCGGACGGGTGCAGCGGACGTGAGCGTCGACGCCGCCACCTTTGCCGCACTGGTGATCCGGCACGCCTCGGTGGCCGAGGTGAGCGGCTGCCCGGCGCTCACGACGGCCGAGAGCGCCTCGCTGCGTGACGGTTCCGCCGCCGGGACGACCGGTGAATGCTCGGCCCGGACCACGACGGGTGCACTCGTGCTCCCGGGAACCGTTGCCGCACAGAGTCTGTGCGGCCAGCGGGTGGATCCGGTCGCGCTGTCGCCAGGCGACCTGGTCTTCTGGGATTACCGGGGTTACGCGCCGACCCGTGTCGGAGTGGCCGTCGAAACGGCCCCGATCGTCCTCGGCGATCGGGGCACGGGCCCGGCGGTTTCGCAGATTGTCAGCAGTGATCCGAGAACAGGGCAGGTGGTTCAGATGGCGTTGCCCACCGGGCGTGACGTCCGAGTCAAAAGGGTCCTGGGGAATCCCGCGTGAGCGGACCGGGTCCCGCGGTGCGGGCCGAAGCCGCCGTCGCACACGCCGATCCGGAAACCGCGCCGCCGCTGTCCTGGGGCGCGCGACCGGCGTCGACCGATGCCGCCCAGGTCCGCTCGGCCCCCGCGGCCGGGCAGCCACAGGGCACGGTCGCGGCTGGAACGGCCGCGCCGGACAGCAGGCCATCCGGCGCGGTGAACGTGCCCGGCGAACCGGACACGCCGCCACCGATAGACCCGCGGCTGCTCACCTCGCTTGCCCCCGCCGCCATGTCGGCCTTGATGCTGCTGCCCATGCTGGCCTCGGCCCTGGGCGGCGGCGGATCGTCCAATGCCGCTGCGGCCACACCGATTTCCGTGAACACCTCCGGGGGATCGCTCCGGGACACTCTCTCGCCGCAGGCCCAGCAGGCGATCGATGCGCTGGAAGGGCTGCACGATACCTACGGCAGCGGCGATACCGCGGCGGGCCCTCCCCCCGATGCGACGGATCCCGCGTCCTCCACTCCGGGTGACGCACCGCCGGGCTCGGTGACCACGCCCGAGGACGGCGGCGGGGATTCCGCCACCGCGGCGGCGGCGCGGGCCACACAGCTCTATCAGAGCACCGCGGCGGTCGCTTTCGAGAACCTCGACAACCAGCTCGCGTACTACCTCACCGGGCTGGCGGGTGCGCAGGGCATCGATCGTGACACGCTGGCACAACTGGTGCGCGAACTCGATGTGGCCTTGGCCCAGTTGGGAACTCAGGCGTATACACCGGACGGACAGCAACGCGTGCACGCCATCTTGGCGGTCGCTCTGCAACAGGGGCAGTCCATCATCGGCGGTTCGCAGGCCTCGTCGGCGGAAACCGCCGCCGCCATCGATCAACTTACCGCCCTGTACCTCTACAACATCAATGGGCGCGGCTACCAGCCCACGTTGTTCTTCCCGGACGGCGCGACGACAGCGTCGGTGCAACAGGCGATTTCGGCCGCGCTGGCACAGGTGGGCAAACCGTATGTGTGGGGCGGGGAGGGGCCGGGCGGCTTCGACTGTTCGGGCCTGACCCAGTACGCCGCGCGAACGGGCGGGGTGAGCATCCCGCGCACCTCCCAGGAGCAGTACGCGAGCCTGCCCAAGGTATCTCCGCGCGACATCCAGCCGGGCGATCTCATCTTCCCCGCGAATCAGCTCAATGGCGGTAGCCCCACGCACGTCATGATGTATATCGGCAACGGCCAGTGCGTCGAGGCGCCCCGTACCGGCCTGAACGTGCGGGTGACAGGCCTGCCAAACGGATTCGCAGCCGCCCGCTGGGCCAGGTGACGGATCCTCGCGCAGTGCTGTCGCCGGAGAAGCGATTCCGAAAAAGCTTCGGGCAGCGATGTTCTCAGTAGTGGGAATATTCGCGAAGTGCTCAGTGCGCACTGCGCGTAGCATCCGCAATGCCGGGATGTGCATCGAGTTCCCCGAGTAGATCTGGAATTTCCACACCGCGTCGTTCTGCTCGTGGAATTCGGCCTCGACAACGCAGAACCCGGCATTGGTTGTGGATTTCTCGAAAGGAAAGACACGTCATGGGAAATCTTGCTGAACTCGCCGGACGCGATCCGGAGCAGCTGGCCGCCGCGGCCGGTCCGGCGCTGCGCGCCGCGCTGCAACGACATGCCACGCAGTCCGCCGAGCGCGGGCGGCTCGCGTTCAACTCCTTCATCGGCGCGGACGAGTAGCCCGGCGCCATTACCTGATCCGCGGTGCGCGATTACCGCGGAGATCTCGACAAGGAAGGTGTGCCATGGGGAATCTTGCTGATCTCGCCGGACGCGATCCGGAGCAGCTGGCGGCCGCGGCCGGTCCGGCGCTGCGCGCCGCGCTGCAACGATATGTCGCGCAATCCGCAGAGGGCGGGCGGCTCGCGTTTCAAAGCTTCATCGGCGCTGACGATTAGCCGGATTGCCGCGCACCGGGCATCGAGGTGTCCGGTGGATCCTCCGGGCACACCTTCCGCGGGCCTCCCGCCTGCTCGCTAGCGAAAGGACCCCGCGGATGAACCACACGATCGAGGAACTGCCCTGGTCCGGTTGGGGAGTGCAGGTCGCCGAGCTCCGACGCAAGGGCTGGCAGCCGCGTGCCTTCACCGAGTTCATCGTCAAGATCCACGGGTGGTGCAACCTCGCCTGCGACTACTGCTACGTCTACGAAATGGCCGATCAGAGCTGGCGTGCGAAACCCAGGGCCATGAGCCGCGACACCTTCGACGGGGCGTGCCGGATGATCGCCCAGCATGCCGCCATGCACGCGGTGCCCGCGGTGGATCTCGTCTTCCATGGCGGCGAACCGCTGTTGGCCGGCTCCTCCGAACTCGAGTACTTCGCCCGCACCGCCCGCCACATGCTCGAGCCTGATGTCCAGGTGCGCTTGGGAATCCAGACCAACGGCGTCCTGATCGACGAGGACGTCCTGCGGATCTGCGATCGCTGGAACATCAAGATCGGTGTCAGCCTCGACGGCGGGCGGGCCGAGCATGATCGCCACCGCCTCGACCGCCGCGGCCAAGGCAGTTACGACCGGGTCGCGGCCGGACTGGAACGGTTGCTGGCCGATGAACGCAGGCGGCTGTTCACCGGCCTGCTGTGCACCGTGGATCTGCGCAACGATCCGATCGAAACCTACGACGCCCTCTTGCGATTCTCCCCGCCGTCCGTGGATTTCCTTCTACCGCACGGTAATTGGACAACCCCACCCCCCGGTCGAACGTCCGACCCGGCGGCCACACCCTACGCGGACTGGCTGCTGCCGATCTTCGACCGCTGGTACGGCGCCCCCGAACTCGAGACCCGGGTGCGGTTGTTCGACTGCGTCATCGATCTGCTGCTGGGCCGAGACGCGGGATCGGAGTTGCTGGGTCTGGCGCCGGTCCGGTTGGCGGTGATCGAAACCGACGGCTCGCTCGAACAAGTCGACGAGCTGAAGTCGGCGTTCGAGGGTGCGGCGGGACTGCGCCTGGGGGTGCGGGCAACCCGCTCGATCAGGCGATCTGGGATCCGTCGATGATGGCCCGCCAGATCGGCGCCGCCGCCCTCGACGACACCTGCACGGGCTGCCCGGTGCACACCGTCTGCGGCGCGGGACATTACGTGCACCGCTACCGCGAGGGCTCCGGATTCCGCAATCCCTCCGTGTACTGCCCCGATCTGAAAAAAGTGATCGAACACATCGAAAAGCGTTTACGCGCGGACCTTCTCGCCGCCTCGCGCGACACACCCGCAACACCAGGGAGACACTCATGACGGCGACAACGGACGAGATCGACGATATCGCACTGGATCTGAGCTCCGGACACGGTTCTCGTGCGGGTATCGCGGCCCTGACCAGCGGCCTGCAGGTACTGAGAGCGATCCTACTGCGCTCCCTGCTGACGGCGGCGGCCGATGAGGCGGTCGGTGCCGGGGCCGAACTGCACGAGGCTTATCGGAGCCTGGCCGCACTGCAGCCTGATCACCCGGAGGTGGTCTCGTCGATGCTGTGCTACCCCAATACCGGTCCCTGGCTCAACCACGTGCTGCGCCGCTTCGCCGACGAATCCGACGACTCTCGGACCCCGCTGTGGGCCGACTGCGGCTATCTGGGCTGGCTGGCGGCCTCGGCCGCGATCCTGGCCGGGACCGAGGGAGCGGCCCGACTGGTGATCCGCAACGGCGAGGTCATGCTGCCGGGGCTGGGGATGGCCGTGCTCGGCGCCGACGACCACTGTGGTCATTGCGAACTGCACTGGACCGCCACGGGCGCATTGCATTTCCGCTGGGACACAGGTTCCCTGCGGATTGAATCGCCGGCCGAGGAAACGCAGACCGGATGGTTGCCGCTGCGGACCGTGCGGGTCGAGGACGACGAGATCACGGTGTGGCTGGACGATCTGGATCCGTTCCGCCATCGAGAGTCCGCGACGTCGGCGCTCCCACGCCTGAACGCCCAGCAGGCCCAGCGCTGGCAACGCGACTTCGAGCAGGCGTGGCAGCTGTTGCGTCGCCACCATGATCGGTACCTCACACCGATGCGGGACTGCCTGCGCAGCTTGGCGCCGTTGAGCGTGGATGCGATGGTGGACAGCTCCAGCTACACCTCGGCCCATGGCACCGGCTGCGTGTACACCACCGCCGCGACCGACGGCTGTCATTTGGCGCTCACCCTGATCCACGAGATCCAGCACACGAAGTTCGGGTTGCTCACCGACCAGGTGGAGTTGTTCGATCCCGACCCCGAATCCCGCTTCTACGCCCCATGGCGCGACGATCCACGACCCGTTCTCGGCCTGATGCACGGCATCTACGCCTTCTTCGGAGTGGTCGACTTCTGGCGTGTCCATCGTCATTCCTACTGCCACGGGTCCCTGCAAGCGCACGCCGACTTCGAACTCTGGCGCACCCAGCTTGCGGGCGCGATCACCGAAGCGCGGGCCTCGGGCCTGCTCACCGCCGCAGGCACCGGTGTTCTCGACGGACTGACCGCGGCCATGAGCTCCTGGTCCGGGGAAGAGGTCCCCGCTACGGCCCGGCAGGCAGCGAACGAATCATCTTTGGCGCACCGAGTCTTCTGGTCGGTCCGCAACCTGGCGCCGGACCCGGCGGCGATTGCCGAACTCACCGCGTGCTGGGACGCGGGCCGGCGGGCCCCCACCCGGACTTTGCGCGCCGATCGGGTCGATCAGCGCACCCTGCCTGATCACTACCGCCGTCTGCGCCTGGCCGCTCAGCTCACCACCGTGGACGCGACCGCCGCTGCGGCCCTGGCGGATTCGCGACAACCGGAGGGCGACCGGGCCTATCTCGCCGGATATCCGAGCGAGGCCATGGCCCTCTACAGCCGCGAACTGCGCGTCGACCCGTTGCGGCCGCAAGCGTGGGCGGGACTGGCGTTGGCGGTGTCGAAGGTGCACGGACCCCACGCCGTGCGGGTCTTGACCGATCGAGCAGAGGTGGCGGCGCGGTTGTATCAGTCCGTCGGTCCGGAGGCCGATGTTCTCGAGCTGCTGCGCTGGCTCTCGGACGCCTGACCGAGCGGTCACGAGCGCAGCAACCGACGTCTCGCCTCGGCGGGCAGGTCCGCGCGCAGTTGCGGTGCGACGAGCCCGGCCGCCGCCAGCGGGCCGGGCGTCGGCAGCGCCTGCCCAGCCAGGACGAACCCGAGCTTGGCGTAGGCCCGATGTCCGCGGGTGCCGGCGGTCGTGTACGCGTAGAACGGACGGTCACGGGCCGCGAGTACCGCCCGCCGCATCAGCGGTCGTGCCAGGCCCATGCCATGGAACTCGGGGAGCACGTACCACGCCGCGAGCAGAATGGCATCGCTCTCGCCTGGGCCGACCTGCGCGAAGCCGACGATCCGCCCGCTGCCGATCCGCTGCACAAGCAGCGTGTCACGGCCAGCACGCACAGCCGCATCGATCTCCCCAGGCTTACGGGCGGCCAGTTCGATCAGGAACGCCCGGAGCCCCGGCTTGCCGGGCAGCACCCGTAGCTCACTGTAGGCCGAGCGGGCGCCTTCCCGGATCACGTGGACGATATCCGGCGTGTCGCCGAGGCGGGCGTCCTCGATGCAAGACTTGAACACCGGACCGAGTTCGATCCCCTCGGCCGCCATCGCCTGATCCACTCCCTGCGCCGTCGTACTGCTTGGCGACCATTGTGTGCCGCGCATGCGCGATTCCCAGCGTTGGGAATCTCGGACAATGGGCTGAGCTGTGCTGGAGGACCGTTTCTGGTGAGGTGAATCGCGCGTGGGCTGGTTGCAAACGATTGAGAGCATGGCCATAACGGGTGCTTTCGCAGGCCTCGGGATGATCGGAACTCCGGCCCTCTCCATGGCTCTGGGTGCCGCTGCTGGAACCTTCACCTCCAAGGTCATTGAGGGCAAGAACTTGAGCGACAGCATGACCAGCGGCGCGATCAGCGGCGTGTTGGGCGGCCTGGCAGGCGGCCTCCTCGGTGGTGGTGCCGGACAAACTGCTGCCGCGACAGTGGTCGGGACAATCAAGAACTTCCTATTTTCCAGAGCGCCGGCGCAAACATTGAAAGGGCCATTATTGGCAACCCTCGGTGCCGCAGGTGGGGTATTTTCCATGCCCCATGACCGAGGAATATCCAGAATTCCAGTGAAACCGATCTATACCTGGAACAGCTTGGACTCATAGCCTATTCTCTAGTGATCAGCGATATGTCCGGATGCGGGGTGATGTAACATGGGACTGATTTCGCTTTTCATGCCCGATAACGAGGCGATGAAGAATGAGGAATACCCGGACCGGTTCGTCTTGAGCCCCGCCGTCGTAGAAATTTACCAAACCCTACCCGACACCTTGAAAAAAGCGATCGATTCTCTCGGGAAGGGCAATACCACACCGCCACCGACTTCTGCGGATGCGCCTCGGCTGCAGCCCGCGAACCTTACCGGCTCGTCCAGCGCGAGTATCGACAGTTATCGAACGGCGTGCGACACACTCGACAAAGCGATCACGAATCTGCAGAAGATGGATGCCGTGGTTGCAGCCAAGGCGCAGGACGCCGCACGAATCACCGGTAAGGGGAAGACGAGGCTCGTTGACGTGATCAGAAATGTCGAAAAGAAAGCCCGCACCGCGCCCGGAGAGGGCATCAGGGAGGACGACTGGGTCATGAGCTATCTGACCCAGGCAACGAACGATACCACCGCGGTTCTCGACGGCGTGAGTTCGGAACTCGCCGCGCTGAGATTGCCCGAGCCTGGGTCCGGTGGTCCCGGTGGTCCGGGCACTAACGGGCAGGCGGGCGATCCGAACGCGCACTACCAACCGCCCTGGCTCATGCAGCCCGATTTGGCAGCCCGCCAGCAACTCATTCCGCCGTTGCTCGACCCGAGGCTCCCGCAGTCGGACAGGCAACAGCCCGGATCCCGGGACTTGCCGCCCGTTCTCGGCGCCGGTGCGGACGCGGCGAAATCGCCCGCCGCCTCGGATATTCCGCCGCTCCGCAAGGGCGACGTCGGCGATCCGGCCGGGAGTCTCGGCACATCGCCGTCTCGGGCTGGAATGATCGCCCCTGTAGGAGGAACGGGGTCCGGCATGGATCTCATGTCGATGTGGCCGCTGATGGCCATGATGCGCAATAACGGGCAGAACGGCCTCGGCGATCCCGGCCGGTTCGACCGGCTCGATCAGGATCGATACGGTCGTGACCCGCAATCGATCATGCCACCGGGACAGACCGCGCCGCCGCCGGTGGCACCCCGGCAGCCCATCGCACCGGCGGGGAACAATCCGCACTCGACGCCGCAGGTCAAGCCGGTCAGCGCCGCGCACCCCGACCAGTCTCCGGCGCAGCATCCGGCGCGCACACCCGACAAGGACGGCAATGTGTCGTACCTGTTCCCCGACGGGAAGACCCAGTTGGTGTCGGTGGTCGTGGCGCAGGCGCTCGACGTCGCGTTCGCCGACCACACCGGGACCGACGCCCAGCGGGCCTACGCGAATACGCGGGCGAAGTGGGCCGACAGCAAGCGGATCGGCGACCGTGTCGACCCCAGTCAGCTGATGACCGGCGATGTGGCAGTCTGGCGCGATCCGGACCGCACGGCTTTGGTCCGCACGCTCGGCGAGGGCACCGACGCGGTACTGGAGGTGATCGTCAAGGGCAAGCTGACCCCGTTCACCCCGCAGATGCCGGAGACTCCGAAGTCGTCGGAGACCCTGAAGCCGCCGGAGAGCCCGAACGTGCCCGGAAACCAGAAGCCCTCCGAGACACCGAAGCCCGCTGCGGCCCCCAAGCCCGCCGACGCCCCGAAAACAACCGGCGGCACAGGGGATTTCGGAGAGTTCGCCGGATTCGCGCACCCCCGCGGCGCCGAACTGGCCGGCCCGGCGGACAAGCCGGAGGGCGGCACAGTATCGGTCGCCCCGGACCCCTCCGCCGCGCCCTTGACCGCCTGACCGGCCCGCGCGGAACAGGAGACAAGCGTGGTACTGCGCGTCAACCCCCAGGACCTGGCCGGCATCGCCGGGACGCTGTCGCAACTGGCAGCACAGGTGCACTCGGCCCTGCCCACCGATGCGGTGATGCCGGCAGGCGCCGACGCCGACTCCGCAGCCGCGGCCGCGCTGTACAACCTGCGGGCCGCCTCGGTGACCAACGAGGTGGTCGACCTGCTGAACGGTCTCGCATCGCACGCGGACCGCATTCGCGCGGCCGCGGTCGATTACGTGGCCGCCGACGAAGAGGGCGCGCGGAAGATCGGTGTCGGCGGTGGGGTGGCCATCACGAATCCCGTTGCCGGAGCAGTACGATTCGCGCCACGGCCGTCCCCTCCACCGCCGGTCCTCACCGAGGTGGCGGTCGACCCGTTGACCTTCGCGCAGCAGTTGCAGTCGGGTCCGGGTCCGGGCCCGGCCCGCGACTACGCCCGCTTGCTGCGCCGATTCACCGATCACGCCCGACTCGACGCGGTCGCGACCCTCGACGATGCCATGAGGTCGTTGCACAAGTGGACCCCGGTCGGCACCATGGCGGCCGAGCATGTGGGCAATCATCGCGCCCGGTTGACGCAGGCCGCGGACCAACTCGACACTCTCGCCGCCGATGTCGACAACTACGCCGCCGCCTTTGCGGCCGTCAAGGCCCGGCACCCGCTACCCGAGGAGATCAGCAAGGCCCGCGAACGGCTGCTCGCCAGCCTGAGGTCGAACAACCAGGCGGAGAAACTGGCGGCGCTGGAGCACTTCCACGAGGTGAACGCTCGGTCGGCTCGGTCGGCCACCGAGTACACCGGCAAGGTCGGCACCGCACAGACCCCGGGCGACGATCCGAAGCAGAATCCGAACGGCAATGGCGGCAGCGGGAACGGCGACTCGAGCACCATGATGCAGATGCTGCCCGCGCTGCTCAGTTCGATGTCGGGCCTGAATGGCCTGCAGCAGCACGAGATGCCCTCCGAACCCGACACCACGGTGCCCGACGATTCGTCCTTCTACCCCTTCGAGAATCTGCCGAACATCCCCTCCTTCGCCGGCGGTGGTCCCGCTATCCCCGCGGTGGACACCGGCTATCCGGTCGACGAGGAGATTCCGCAGGTCCCGATGGGTGGGCTGCCCTCGGTGCCGGCCGTGGCGACCGGTGCCGGTCTGCCCCGCGCCCCGGTCATCGACGCGCTGTCGAACGGCAATGCCGTCGCGTCGGCCAACCGTGGCGGCGCCGGTTCGCCGTACATGCCGTATATGCCGATGTCGCCCGGAGCGACCGGAGGCGCCGGCGGCAACGAGCGCAAGCGAGTCGTGGCCTGGCATCCGGATCGGCTCATCTGCGTCGACGACACCCCGTACATCGACGCGGTGATCGGTGAAAAGCCGACCATCGCCCCGACCCCGACCCCGCCGACCCCCGCACCCCAGGGACCGGCCCATTCCGGAGGATCCGTGTGAGTGACATCCATCCCGACGTTCAAGCCGCGCTCGACGCCGCGCGCGATCTGCGGCACCGGATCGCCGATCTACGCGAGAAGATCGGCGCCATCCGGGCCCGCCGCCCCTCACCGAGCGGCGCGGTGGTCCCCGAGATCGACGCCATGGGCAAGCTGACCGGGCTCTATCTCGCCCCCGGCACCGCCGAGGGGCTGAGTAATACCGAACTGGCCGAGGAGATCATGGCCGCGATCCGGGAGAGCACGGCCGACGCGAGCCGCCAGTATCAGACCCTCATGGACGCCGACCCGTGGTCGGTCGGCGCCCCGGCCGAGGATTCGGCGAGCGTGTCGTCGTGACCGAGACCACCGCGGTCACCGTCGCCGACACCATTCGCTGGCTGCACACCGAGGGGCTGGTCCGGCTGGCGGCGATCGGCTCGCAGGCACCCACTCCGATCGCCGCCTACACCATCGACGTCGCGACCGGCCTGGTCACCACCTTCCCGGCCGCGGTCGACGGGCCCGGCACCGATGTGTCGACCCTGCCCGCCGATGATCTGCCCTACCCGGAGGGCACCTCCAAACGTCTCGTCGTCGTGGGCGTCACCGCCACCGAATCGGTTCTCGTACTGGACCTCTCGGTCGTTCGTGCGCTGGGCGTCCATGCCGAACGGCCCGCGATCACCACGCGGGCGTGGGTGATGCAGCTGCTGCTCGACCCGGATATCACCATCGCCACCAACAGCTCCGAGATCGATATCGCCGCCGGTAGCCGGTGTCGGCACATCTTCATCCCGGGCGGGGGAACGGTGATCACCGTCGACGACAAGAATCCGCCAGTCACCACGATCACCCTCAATCCGGGCGTAGAGGGACCGGATCGCCTCGATATCGCCGCTGATCGTTCGGCGGATCTGTATCTGGGAGAGCGGTTCTGGCAACTGCGCCGGGTGCTCGGCATCGACGACCTGACCTGGGCGACCCTCGTCGACCAGATGGAAGATGAAGCAGGACAACAGGGTCAGCCACCGACCATGTCCGAAACCCAGCAGTAGGAGCCAGCCATGACCGCTGTATTCGACGACCAGGACGACGCGCAGGAACCGGCTCCGCCGGACTGGCGCGCTCGGACCTACGAGGTCTTCAACCCCGACCATACCGCGGGTGTGGCCTGCAATCGCGATGGCGAGATCGTCGGCATGTATCTCACCGACGATGCCCGCGAGAACGGCGACACCTGGCTCGCCCGCGAAATCGTTCGTCTAGCCCGCCTGGCACACCTGAAATCGCGTGTCGGACTACGCGCCGAAATGGAACACAATGGCACCCGCCCCTACACCATCGACTCGTTCGACCTGCCCACCGAGGCGTCGTACCGGGCCGCGGAGGCGGCCGAATTCGGCTCCGGCCACTGAAGGGAAGTGCGTTGTGCCCGAACAACTTTACCTAGACGATCCCGAAGAGATCATAGCTGCCGTACACCGTGTCGCCGAAGCGTCGAAACGCGCTGCGGCGCAACTGTCGGCGGTGGTGCACGAGATGGTGCCGGGAGGCGTCGGGCACTCACCGCTCGATCAAGACCTGGCCGAGACTGCCGATCGTGTCCGTTCGGTCTTCGCGGACGCGTGCGCCGCCGACGCTCCGCGGTCCGTGTCCGGCTACCACCGGGCGGTGGAAGTGGTTCGGGCGCTGATAGCGGCCGATATCGCCGGCGCCGCCGCCATCGATCGTCCCCGGGCAGCACGCTGACACCGCATGGATCCGCACCGGGGCAGCCCGTACTGGGCCGGTATCGTCGGCGACCGGTGGCCTGAGATCGGGCCGCAGGCGTGGAGCACGCTGGCGAGCGCGGCGCGGTCCGGTGCCGACGGGCTGGACCCGCTCGGATTCGCCCAAGCCCGAAAGGGTTTCGACGAGCGGGTGCACGCCAGTGCCGGCCTGCGACCGGTGAGCGAGGCGATGTGGGCGGAACAGCAGCGACTCGGGGCCTTTCAGGAAGCGCTGGGCGCGGCCGCCACCGTGTTCGACGACTTCGCCGGGCTGGTCCACGACACCCGCCACGGGATCCTCGATATCGTCGACCGCGCCGGTGAGCGCATTCATGCGCTCAGTGACGCAGCGGACGACGACCGGTCGCAGCGGGATCGGACCGTAAAGATCTCCGGCATCGTCCGCGAGGCGGGCCACGAGGTCGACGAACTGGTGTTGCGGGCGCGAAACAGTCTGGGGCACAGTGTGTATCCGACGCTCACGCGTATCGCCGAACTGCTCGGGCAGCCGAACGCGTGGCCCTCCGACGGGGGGAGCGCGGTTCCCCTGCCACATCCGCCCTCCGACGGACAACCCGAGGGTCACCGCCCGCCGCGCGCAACGCGGGGCAGCGAAGCTCCGGCTCCCGTCATCCCAGGGGAGCAGCCAGGCAACGCCGCGGAACCCACCGCGTTCGGGCCGGCAGCTTCGGGCGGGGATCCTGGGATCCCGGCCGGGTCGACACCCGCTGTGGACAGCACGGGCACAACGTTTCCGGACAACTCCGGCGGCCCGCGACGAGACAGTGCGATCATCGATCCCCACGAACCGGTGGTCCACCGCCGCGACGGCGCACCAGAGACATCGCGTGGGCCGGGGTCCCCCCAGGTGTTCGCGCCGAGAGTAGCCCACAGCCCATCGATAGCGCCGACGAATTACGCTTCGCCACAACCACATTCGGGCCCCGCGCCGGATGCGCCCGGCGGCCATACCACGGCCTCTCAGGGGGAACCGACTGTGGCGACCGCGAACCATCCGCTGGGAACACCCGTCGGGCAGCAGAAGTCTCCACCACCGCAGGCGGGTCCGGCAGCGCCGGACCGCGACCAGGTCGCAGCGGCGAACTCCGGATCGGACCGAACCGGAGCGGGCGAACCCGCACCGATCGTGGCATGGCCGCCGGGTGTGGTGCCGGGCCCGATGATCCCGGCTCCGGTCGGCCCGCCGGGCACGGGCCCCGCCCCGCACACCACGCTTGCCGGCGGTGCGGTCGAATCCGGGCGGGTGCCGGTGGAATCCGCGCCGCGACGGGCGGACGGCCCCGGACCACGGGTGACAGCAGCCGCCGGAGCAACGGCCCCCGCCGCCTCCGCGCCCGCCGGTGCCGCCGACCATCCGAGCAGGACCGGGCCCGCACGGCAGACGGCTGCCCCCGACCGCGCCGCGCGATCGCGTGACAACGCCCCCGCGGACGGCGAGGACGCCGCTGAAATGCTCACCGCCGCAGTCGGGCTGGCCCTGGCGGGCGCATCGCCCGCGTTCGTGCTCGGGGACCGCGCCGACGGCGAACTCACACTGGCCCGCACCCTGCTGCGCAGCATTCTCGCGGTGGTCGACGATTCACCGCTCGCACCCGCGTGGGCGGTGTCGGTCATGCGGCACCCGTCCGGCCTCGCCGCCTTCGTGACCTCCACCGAGGGCCGCGGATGGCTGCCCGCGGGGTTGTTTCTGCCCCGCGAAGTGTCGACGCCGTGGGTGTGGGAGGCCGCCGAGGACGCACCCTGGGAGGGACTCGCGGACCCCGCGCGGGTGCTGGCCGAATTCGGACTCGTCTGGGGTGCGGCGCGTGGTGCCGGATTCGCCGCGATCGCCTCCTCGCACCCCATCGACGACGCGCTGCGGCGGCAGCTGCGCGGCGTTCCGCTCGCGGCCGAGGTGACGCCGGCGCCCGAGCTGAATTTCGCTGAACCGGGTCCCGGGCTCGTCGACCGCCTCGGATTCACCGCCGCCCCACGCCTGCTCGACCGGGTCGCGGCGGTGCCACTGGCCGCCGTGCCGGAGAAGTGCGTGACTCTGGCTCAGGATGCCCAGGCCCGGGTCGCGCACCTGACGGCGGCTGCGGTGGATGTGCTGGGCGCTCCCGAGCTGCGCGGCCGGATTCTGCAGGCCGTGAGCCGCGGGCAGCCGGTCGCGGCGGACCGGTGGGACGAGCTGTGGAAGGTGGACGCGCTGCTGGCCGCGTCCGCCGTGGCCCATCGGCGTGATGTGTCGCGAATCCCGCTGGGGGAGTTGCGCTCCGAATCGAAAGGACCGGACGCGGCCGTGATTCGGACGCTGGCGCTGCAGCGGCACTGCGACGAGCTCGTACGGTTGCTGGCCGATCCGCCCGACCGGCATTCCCTACGGGACGCGGTCTACCTGCACGGCCTGATCGCCGAACATCCCACGATGCGGGAAATCGCTTCTGTGCCAAGGGATAACGTCTCGCTGCGGCGACGGTGACGCCGGGCCGGTCGACTTCCCGCGCATGGGGAGCCTCGACAATTGGTGGACCGTAGAAGGGGAGAGGAGCCCGCGCCCAGCATGTCGGAACCACTACATATCGACCCCGAGGTGCTGCGTCAGCTTGCCGCGCAACACGATCAGGTCGCCAACGACATCTGGCAGTGGGCCGAGCCGCCCCACGATTGGCTGCGACGATTCCCCGAGACCTACGGCAAGATCGCCTGGCCGGTCGAGAAGGCACTCCACGAATACTACGACGCTCGCCAGCGCGCGGGTCGCGCGCTGGCTGTCCAGCATCGCGATACCGCCGACATCCTGCGTCAGACCGCCGACGACCTGGTCGGCACCGACGGTGAGCTAGCGAAGGGGATTCTCGGGGGTTCGGACCCCACCGGTGGGGGCGGACCGGTGGTCATGGGATCGCCCGGCCTGCTGGGATCACCCCCCGCGCCCGGGACTCCGGCGTCGGCCGCGGAGTCCCCGATGCCCGAAACGCCGGCTTCCCCGGTCGGTCGGTCGTTGCCGGGCGACACAGCGCATCCGGACGCCCTCGGCCCGATCCCGACGGGCGGCGATCCGGCGGCCACCCCGGGCGCCCTCCCCACCGCGGTCACCGCCAGGGGCGGTGCGGGCGCGCCGCCTTCGGACCCCGATCTCGTCGCGATGACGCCGAGCGCGAACATCAGTGACACCGAACAGAACTCGGTGACAGTACCTGCTACCGGAGCACCGGGCCTGGCGTCGACGACCGGCGAACTGGTCGGTGCGGGCCCCTGGCCGCCCGGCGCGCCCTCCGAGCACACCGGCCCCACACCGCCCGGTGGTGGCCCGGACAGCGCCGTGCCGCTGCCCGTGCCGGCCCCCTTCGCCGCAGCGGTCGCCGCCGCGAGCGACCGGGACGCCGGTACCGGGCATGTGGTCAACGAGCCGGTCAATGAGGATCTCGCCCTCGCGCGCACCCTGCTGAGCGCGGTCCTCGCGGCGGTCGACACCCCTGTTGTCGGGCTGACCTGGGCGGCCTCGGTGATGCGCGGCCCGTCGGGCCCGCACGTGCTGCTCACCTCCAATGAGGGCCGCGGTTGGTTGCCGCCCGGCCTGTACCTGCCTGTCGGGATAACCACCCCGTGGTCCTGGGACGAACTGCTTGGCCCCGAACCGGCCGCGGCCTGGGAAGGGGTGGCCGATCCGGCCCGGGTGCTGGCCGAGTTCGCCCTGGCCTTCGGCCGCCGGACCGATGCCGAACTGACCGCATTGGTTTCCTCGGGGCCGATCGACGCCGCCCTGCGGACGGCCCTGCCGACGGCGGCGGTGGCCGACCTGGTCGGACCCGCCTACGATCTCGACCTGCGGGTCGCCGCCTCGGACGCCGTCGACCGGCTCGGCCTCGCGGGTTCGGCGGCCGCGCGGGAAACGGTGGCCGC
>NZ_JBSGBY010000114.1:0-17060 GCF_053601505.1 Nocardia sp. NPDC004722 | reverse complement strand
GTGCCGCCGAGATCAATGCCGAGCAGGCCAAGGAGCGCGACGCCAAGAAGCGCGGCGGCTCGGTCTTCGCTCCGGTCTTCGAGGACATCCCGGTCGAGGTGGCCTTCCACCACCCGGCGCTGGCCGAGACCGTCGAGCTGGTCAAGGGCTGGGCGCAGCAGTGCGGCCTGGACGCCGAGCTGGCCGCCGCCCTCACCCAGGAGGTACTGGTCGACCCGATCGACTGGGTCGCCATCGTCGACGAGACGGTCACCGAAGGCGCGCAGTGGATCCTGGACCTCGGTCCCGGCGACCTGCTGTCCCGCCTCACCTCCGGCTCGCTCAAGGGCACCGGCGTCGGCGTGCTCGCCGCCTCCACCCGCCCGGGGCAGCGCAGCCTGTTCACCCCCGGCGCGGCTCCCGAGGTCGCCCCGGCGTGGAGTGAGTTCGCGCCCAAGCCGATTCGCCTGCCCAACGGCCGCGTCGTGGTCGAGACCGCCTTCACCAAGCTGACCGGCCGCTCGCCGATCCTGCTGGCGGGCATGACCCCCACCACGGTCGACGCGAAAATCGTTGCCGCGGCGGCCAATGCGGGCCACTGGGCCGAGCTGGCCGGTGGCGGCCAGGTCACCGAGCAGATCTTCGCCGACCGCGTCGAGGAACTGAAGAGCCTGCTGCAGCCCGGTCGCGCGGTGCAGTTCAACTCGCTGTTCCTGGACCCGTACCTGTGGAAGCTGCAGCTGGGCGGCAAGCGCCTGGTGCAGAAGGCCCGTAGCGCCGGTGCGCCACTGGACGGCGTCATCGTCACCGCCGGTATCCCGGAACTCGAAGAGGCCGTGGGTCTTATCGAGGAGCTCTCCGAGGTCGGCATCACCCATGTGGCGTTCAAGCCCGGCACCGTCGCGCAGATCCGCTCCGTGCTGCGCATCGCCGACGCGGTCCCCGGCTACCCGGTCATCATGCACATCGAGGGCGGCAAGGCCGGCGGCCACCACTCCTGGGAAGACCTCGACGACCTGCTGCTCGAGACCTACGCCGAGCTGCGCGGCCGCGACAATGTGATCGTCTGCGTCGGTGGCGGCATCGGCACCCCCGAGCGCGCCACCGAATACCTGACTGGCGAATGGTCCACCCAGCACGGCTACCCGGCCATGCCCCTCGATGGTGTCCTGGTCGGCACCGCCGCCATGGCGACCCTCGAGGCCACCACGGCCCCCGAGGTTAAGCAGCTGCTCGTCGACACCCCCGGCACCCCCGACTGGGTCGGCGCGGGCACCGCCAGCGGCGGAATGGCTTCCGGCCGTAGCCAGTTGGGCGCGGACATCCACGAGATCGACAATGCCGCCTCCCGCACCGGCCGCCTGCTCGACGAGGTCGCCGGTGACGCCGACGCCGTGGCCGAGCGCCGCGCCGAGATCATCGCGGCCCTCGACGGCACCGCCAAGCCGTACTTCGGCGATGTCGCCACCATGACCTACCTGGAGTGGCTGGAGCGCTACGTCGAGCTGGCCGTCGGCCTGGACCGCCGCAAGGACTTCGACTGCGGCGCCGACTTCTCCGACGCCATCGCCGACGCCACCCGCTCGGTCTGGCTGGATATCACCTGGCGTGACCGGTTCGCGGAGATGCTGCGCCGCACCGAATCCCGCCTCAACCCGGCCGACCGCGGCGAGATCGCCACGCTGTTCGCCGACGACGCCGCCTTCGAGGCTCCCGTGCAGGCCATCTGCACGCTGAAGGAGCAGTACCCGGCCGCCGCCGACACAGTGCTGCACCCGGCCGACGTCCCGTTCTTCGTGAGCATGTGCAAGACCCCCGGCAAGCCGGTCAACTTCGTGCCGGTCGTGGACCAGGACGTGCGCCGCTGGTGGCGCTCGGATTCCCTGTGGCAGGCGCACGATCCGCGCTACAGCGCCGATCAGGTCTGCATCATCCCGGGCACGGTCGCCGTCGCGGGCATCACCCGCGTGGACGAGCCGGTCGGCGAACTCCTCGATCGCTTCGAGCAGAACACCGCCTTCGCCCTGGTGCGCGAGGGCATCGTCCCGGCCGCCGTGGACGGCCGCCGCCGCACCGAGGTCGCGGGCGGCCTGCTCGACATCGTGCTCGCCGCACCGGATGTGAACTGGGCCGGACGCACCACCGTCAACCCGATCCACCGCCTGGGCAACCTGGACGAGTGGGAGATGAACGGCAAGGGCGCCAAGCACCCGCGCACCGGCGCCACCCTGTCGGCCACCGAGGGACCCGAATCCGACTCCGCCTACGTGGAATTGGCCGTCCCGCTGCTGGGCAAGGATGCCGTCCGCATCCGCCTGACCGTCCCGGTCTCCGTGTACAACGGTGGCGCGCCGGTCATCACCGAGGACGACGCCGAGGCCGCCATGAGCGCCCTGCTGGCCGTCGCCGCCGGACAGTCGCTGCCCGAGGTCAAGGAGATCGACGGCGCGAAGGTCGCGCACTTCAATGTGGCCTGGAGCCCGGATCTTGTCGCCGACCACGCCGGCGTCACCGGCGCGGGCCTGCCCGACACCCTGTCCACCATCGGGCGCACCGTGCCCGACGTGCTGGTCGGCGCCTGCTGGCCCGCCGTGTTCGCCGTGTTGGGCGCGACCCGCACCGCCGACGGGCAGTCCGTCATCGAGGGCATGCTGGACCTGGTCCACCTCGATCACCAGATCGAGCTGAACGGCGAACTGCCTTCCGCCGCAAGCGTGCTCGCGGTCCGTGCGGAGTCCGTCGAGACCCTCGACACCGATCTGGGCCGCGTGGTCGAGGTGCGCGTCCGGGTGGCGGGCATGCTCGACAAGCCCGAGACCGGCATGTCCATGCCGACCATCGCCACCCTCACCGAGCGCTTCGCCATTCGCGGCCGCACCGGTGCCGGTGAGCTGGTCGACCCGCCGCGCGCCGCCGGATCGCTCTCCGACGAGGCCACCGACACCCCGCGTCGCCGCCGCCGCGACGTGGCCCTGGTCGCCCCGCGCGCCATGGGCGCCTTCGCCCAGGTGTCGGGTGACTTCAACCCGATCCACACCTCCGAGAACGCCGCCAAGCTGGCCGGTCTGGGCAGCCCGATCGTGCACGGCATGTGGCTCTCGGCCGCCGCCCAGCACGCCGTCTCGGCGATCGATCTCGACGACAAGGTGCCGCCGCGCACCATCACCGCCTGGACCACCCGCTTCCTGGGCATGGTCCGGCTCGGCTCCGCGGTCGACGTGCGCGTGGAACGCGTTGCGGTGGACCACGGTTCGGAGATCGTCGAGGTCTCCTGCCGCATCGACGGCAACCTGGTGATGACCGCCACCGGCCGCATCGCGCCGCCGAAGACGGTCTACGCCTTCCCGGGTCAGGGCATTCAGGCCAAGGGGATGGGCCTGGACGCACGCACCCGTTCCAAGGCCGCCAAGGACATCTGGGACCGCGCCGACAAGCACACCCGCGAGGCCCTCGGCTTCTCGATTCTCGCTGTGGTGCGCGACAACCCGACCTACCTCAAGGCGCGCGGCGTCGAATACCGCCACCCGCAGGGCGTGCTGCACCTGACCCAGTTCACCCAGGTCGCCATGGCGACCCTCGGTGTCGCCCAGGTCGCGGAGCTGCGCGAGGCCGGCGCCTTCATCGAGGGCGCGATGCTCGCGGGCCACTCGGTCGGTGAGTACAACGCGCTCTCGGCCGCCGCGGGCGTGCTGCCGCTGAACGCGGTGCTGGAGGTCGTCTTCCAGCGCGGTTCGGCCATGCACGAGCTGGTGCCCCGGGATGCCCAGGGCCGCAGCGACTACCGCATGTGCGCCATCCGCCCCTCGCAGATCGGCATCGCCGACGACCAGGTCATCGACTGGGTCAAGGGCGTCGGCGAGGCGGCCGGGGAGTTCCTCGAGGTCGTCAACCTGAACCTGCGCGGCGCGCAGTACGCCATCGCGGGCACCGTGAAGGGTTGCGAGGCACTGGAAACCGAGATCGAGCGCCTGCGCGCCGAGACCGGCGGCAAGCGCGCCTACGTGCTCATCCCGGGCATCGACGTGCCGTTCCACTCCACCGTGCTGCGCGCCGGTGTGCCGGAATTCCGCGGCAAACTGCTCGATCTGCTGCCGCAGGACCTGGACCCGAGCCTGCTCATCGGCCGCTACATCCCGAACCTGGTGCCGCGCCTGTTCAACCTGGAGCGCGACTACATCCAGGAGATCGCGGATCTGGTGCCCTCCGAGCCCCTCGCGGAGGTGCTGGCCAACTGGGACGAGTGGACCGCCAAGCAGGTCGAGCTGTGCCGCGTGGTCCTCGTCGAGCTGCTGGCCTGGCAGTTCGCCAGCCCGGTGCGCTGGATCGAGACCCAGGACCTGCTGTTCACCGATGTCGAGCACGGTGGCCTGGGTGTCGAGCGGTTCGTCGAAATCGGTTTGGCCGCAACGCCGACCGTCGCCAACCTGGCCTCCAACACGCTGAAGCTGCCGCAGTTCGGCAGTGCGGTCGTCGAGGTCGTCAACATCGAGCGTGAACGGGCCGTCGTCTACTCGACCGACACCGATCCCGCTCCGGTCGAAGAGCCGGAGGAGACCCCGGCCGAGACCGCCTCTGCCGCACCGGCTCCCGCCGCTGCCGCCGCCCCGGCCCCCGTGGCTGTGCCGACCGGCGGCCCGATCGCCGACGACATCGCGTTCTCCGCCGCCGACGCCACCCGCGTGCTCATCGCGCTGTGGACCAAGCTGCGGATGGACCAGATCGGCCCGGTCGACACCATCGAGGGTCTGTGCGACGGCGTCTCCTCGCGCCGCAACCAGCTGCTCGTGGACCTCGGCGCGGAGCTCTCGCTCGGCGCCATCGACGGTGCCGCCGACGCCGACATGGGCGCGCTGTCCGGCACGGTCGAGCGTCTGGCCCGCACCTACAAGCCGTTCGGCTCGGTGCTGTCGGACTCCATCGGCGACCACCTGCGCAAGGTCTTCGGCCCGTCGGGCAAGCGTCCGGCCGCCATCGGCGAGCGCGTCAAGAAGGTCTGGGGCCTGGGCGACGGCTGGGCCAGCCACGTCACCGCCGAGGTCTCCCTCGGCACCCGTGAAGGCGCCTCCGTCCGCGGTGGCGATCTGGGTGGCCTTGTCTCCGGCGGACTTTCGGACGCCGCGTCCGTGGACGCCGCCATCGACGCCGCCGTGCAGTCGGTAGCCGCCCGCCGCGGAGTCGCGGTCTCCATGCCGTCCGCCGGCGGCGGCGCCGGTGGCGCGACCGTCGACGCGGCCGCCCTCGGCGAGTTCACCGAGCAGATCACCGGCCGCGACGGTGTGCTGGCGCAGGCCGCCCGGGTGATCCTGGAATCCCTGGGCCACGCGGAGCAGGTGTCCGCGCCGGAGACCACCACCGACACCCTGGTGGATCTGGTCTCGGCCGAATTGGGTTCGGACTGGCCGCGTCTCGTCGCGCCCGCCTTCGACTCGAAGAAGGCCCTGCTCATCGACGACCGCTGGGCTTCGGCCCGTGAGGATCTCGCCCGCCTGTGGTTCGGCAACGACGGCTCGCTGCCGGTCGAGCCCGAGGTGGACGGCTACTACGGTGCCGGGGAAGCCGTTGCGGCGCAGGCCGACTGGTGGCGCAACCGGGCCATGAAGGAGGCCCGCTCGGTGCTGGCCGGGGTCTACGGCGCGATCGCCGAGGCCGCGCGCTCGACCGAAGAGGTCGGCGTCTGGTCCTCCGACATCGCCGTGATCACCGGTGCGAGCAAGGGTTCCATCGCGGCGGCGGCCACCGGCCGACTGCTCGCGGGCGGCGCCACGGTCGTGGTCACCACCTCCAAGCTGGACGACGAGCGCCTGGGCTTCTACAAGCAGCTCTACCGCGACAACGCCCGCCACGGCGCCGCGCTGTGGGTGGTCCCGGCGAACATGGCCTCCTACACCGATATCGACGCGCTCATCGAGTGGGTCGGCACCGAGCAGGTCGACAATGCCGGTGGCGCGAAGGTTCTCGTCAAGGAGGCGATGACCCCGACGCTGCTGCTGCCCTTCGCCGCGCCCCGCGTGGCCGGTGACATGTCCGATGCCGGCGCGCGCGCCGAAATGGAGATGCGCGTCCTGCTGTGGTCGGTGGAGCGCCTCATCGGCGGCCTGTCCAAGATCGGCGCGGACCACGACGTGGACGCGAAACTGCATGTGGTGCTGCCGGGTTCGCCCAACCGCGGCATGTTCGGCGGTGACGGCGCGTACGGCGAGTCCAAGGCCGCCCTCGATGCCATCGTCGCCAAGTGGCGGGCCGAGAAGTCCTGGTCGGAGCGGGTCACCCTGGTGCACGCGCTGATCGGCTGGGTGCGCGGCACCGGCCTCATGGGCGGCAACGACCCGCTGGTCGAGGCCGTCGAGAAGGCGGGCGTGCACACCTGGTCGACGCTGCAGATGGCCGACGAACTGCTCAAGTGGTGCACCTCGCGGGCCCGCGTCGTGACCGCGGCCGGACCCCAGCAGATCGACCTGACCGGCGGTCTCGCCGGAGCCAAGCTGGATCTGCCGGAACTGGCTCGCCAGGCCCGCGAGCAGGCCGAGGCCGAGGCGGACTCGGAAGGCGTCGAGGGCGTGACCATTTCGGCGCTGCCCGCCCCGCCGACCCTGTCCTCGAAGCTGCCCACCCCCGAATGGGGCAGTGTCACCGCCGATCTCGACGACATGGTCGTCATCGTCGGCGCGGGCGAGCTCGGCCCCTACGGCTCGGCGCGCACCCGCTTTGAGATCGAGGTCTCCGATCAGCTCTCCGCCGCAGGCGTGCTCGAGCTGGCCTGGACCACCGGCCTGGTCACCTGGGAGAACGACCCCAAGCCGGGCTGGTACGACACCGAATCCGGTGAGTACGTCGACGAATCCGAGGTCGCCGACCGCTACCACGACACCGTGGTGGAGCGTTGCGGCGTGCGCCGCTACGGCGACGACGGGGCCATGATCGACAATGCCGCACCGCTTTTGACCTCGGTGTTCCTGGACAAGGACCTCACCTTCGTGGTGAACAGCGAGGCCGAGGCGCGCGCCTTCTTCGCCGCCAACCCGGAGCAGACGGTCGTCACCCCGGTCGAGGGCACCGGCGACTGGCAGGTCACCCGCAAGGCGGGCACCGAGATTCGGGTGCCGCGCAAGGCCAAGCTGTCGCGCACCGTCGGCGGCCAGATCCCCACCGGCTGGGACCCGACCCGCTGGGGCATCTCCGCCGATATGGCGAGCTCCATCGACCGGGTGGCGCTGTGGAACATCGTCTGCACCGTGGACGCGTTCCTGAGCTCCGGCTTCAGCCCGGCCGAACTCATGAGCTGGGTGCACCCGGCCATGGTCGCCAATCCCTGCTCGGCTTCCTCGAGTACTCGGCGAAGGTCGGTGGCGGCTGGGGCCGTTCGGTGCTGGTCAACGGTCGGCCGGGCCTGGTGGTGTTCGACGGCAAGAACACCGGCGTCTTCTCCTTCACCATCGACGGCGGCCGCATCACCAAGATCGACGTGGTCCGCAATCCCGACAAGATCCACCTGCCGGACGACGCCGACCCGGATTGGTCGCTGGGCGAGACGCAGCCGGACTGAGAACGGAACACGCGGGCCCGCAACCGCTCTCGGTCGCGGGCCCGCGTATTCGAACGGTCAGGAGGCGACGCGGGTGACCGGCCGCAGCCCGTGCGCGGCCGCCACCTCGGCCGAGTACAGCCGCCCCGCGTCGGCCGTGAGCCCTTGGGCCAGGCCCGGATCCGCCGCGCACGCGCCCGCCCACCCCTTGTCCGCGATGGCGAGGGCGTACGGCAGCGTGACATTGGTGAGCGCCACGGTGGAGGTGTGCGGCACCGCGCCGGGCATATTGGCCACGCAGTAGAACAGCGAATCCGCCACCCGGAAGGTCGGATTCGCGTGCGTGGTGGGATGCGACCCCTGGAAGCACCCGCCCTGGTCGATGGCGATGTCGACGAGCACCGAGCCGGGCCGCATGTGCGCGACCAGCGCGTCGGACACCAGCTTCGGTGCGCGGGCGCCCGGCACCAGCACCGATCCGATCACCAGATCCGCTGCCAGCACCGCCTTCTCGACCTCCGCGGTATTGGAGCCCAGCGTGGTGACCCGTCCGCCGAACCGTTCGTCGAGATGCCGCAGCCGCGCGATATTGGTGTCCAGCACGGTGACTCGCGCCCCCATGCCGACCGCCACCGCCGCCGCGTTGCTGCCCGCGACCCCACCGCCGAGCACCGTCACATCGGCGGGCCGGACCCCGGGCACCCCGCCCAGCAACAATCCGGCACCACCTTGCGGCGACATCAGGTGATACGCGCCCACCTGACTGCCGAGCTTGCCCGCGACCTCGCTCATGGGCGCCAGCAACGGCAGCGACCCGTCGGCGGCCCGCACGGTCTCATACGCGATGGCGGTGATCCCGGACCCCAGGATCGCGTCCGTGCATTCGCGCGAGGCCGCCAGGTGCAGGAAGGTGAACAGGACCAGCCCTTCGCGCATCCGCGAATACTCCTCGGCGATGGGCTCTTTCACCTTCAACACCAATTCGGCGTCGCCCCACACCTGTTCCGGCGTGGCCGCGATCCTGGCTCCGGCGGCGACATAGTCGGCGTCGGCGAACCCGGACCCGATTCCGGCCCCCACCTCGATCAGCACCTCGTGCCCGTGCCGCACCAGTTCCCCGGCACCGGCCGGGGTGAGCGCGACGCGGTACTCCTGCTCCTTGACCTCCCGTGGCACACCGATTCTCATACCGCCATCGTCGTCCCGGGCGGCTCGCACCGCCACGACCGCCACGACCCGATTTCGAATCCCGCTACCCCAGAGCAATCACGCCTGGCGAGGTTCAGGACGCCACGGCGACCGCCAGCACCTCGCCCGGAGTGGGAATGCGCAGCAAGTGGTCGCGGCCCGCGAGAAAGAAGCGGTGCGTCAGATAGTCCAGGTGCTCGGAGAAGTGCGCCCAGCCCTCGGCGTGCACTGGCACGATCACCGCGTCGCCGAGCGCCTCGGAAGCGTGTACCGCGGTGCGACCGTTGAGGGTGAGATCGCTGTCGCCGAACCGATCGGTATTGGCCGCTCCGACATTCAGGATGGCGATATCGATGCGACCGATCCGATCCGCGATCTGCCGCACGTAGTCGACGGAGGCGTTGTCGCCGGACACATAGACCGTGGGCAACCCAGCGGCCTGCAACACGAACCCGGTGACGATGCCCGTGAACGGCTCGCACCCCTCGGGCCCGTGCAGTGCAGGCACACCGGTGACGGTCACCGCGCCGATCCGCACGGACTCCCAGTTGGCCAGCCCCCGAACGCCTTTCAACCGACCGGCGGCATCGGGTGTCGAGAGCACGTGCGCGACCGAGGGCAGCAACGCCCGCCCGGCGGCATCGAGATTGTCGGCGTGCTGATCGTGCGACAGCAACACCACATCGATCGCCCCGACCTCGGCCACCGGCACCGCGGGCCCGGTCAGCTTGTACAGCGTCACCGGCCCGGGATAGTTCCCCGGCTCATCGAAGGTGGGATCGGTCAGCCAGATCAGGTCCCCATAAGCGAATCGCACGGTGGGCCCGCCGATGTGGAGCAGTTCGAGAGTGGTCGTGGCATCGATCGTGTTCGTCATGCCATGAAGTCTCGTGATTCGGCGACCCTGCCGACAGTGGCCTGAAGGCCGCACAACGATAAGATCGGGCCATGCTCGCCGCGCCGTCACCCACGTCCGCCACCCCCGCAGCTCGGCACCGGGTGGCCGTCCTGGCCTACGACGGCATCAGTCCCTTCCATCTGTCCGTGCCGACCCTGGTGTTCGGTCACATCGGCGCGGGCGGCCCGGACACCAGCCCCTATCGGGTGATCGTCTTCGCCGAGCACCCCGGAAGCCTCTGCACCCCGGCCGGTTTCGACGTGGTCGTCCCCCATGGCCTGGAGGCGGCCGAGACCGCCGACACCGTCGTCGTCCCGAGTTGGGAGCGCGATCGCCCACTGCCCGAACCGATTCGCGACGCCCTGCATCGCGCCCACGCGCGCGGTGCGCGCATCGTCGGCCTGTGCCTGGGTGCGTGGGCGGTGGCGGCGAGCGGGCTGGCCGACGGCCGCGAGATCACCACGCACTGGTCGGCGGCCGCCGATCTCGCCCGCGCCTACCCGGCGGTCCGCGTCCGGGCCGACACCCTGTGGTCGGATGACGGCGACATCATCACCTCCGCCGGAACCGCCGCCGCCCTCGACTGCTGCCTGCATCTGGTGCGCGCCGACCACGGCAGCCGGGCCGCCGCCGAGCTCGCCCGCCGCCTGGTGCTGGCCCCGCATCGCAGCGGTTCCCAGGCGCAATACATCCCGGTCGCCGTGCCCGAGGCCGATGATCAGGATCCGATCGAGCACGCGATGGTCTGGGCGCGAACGCAACTGAGCTCCCCCGTCGACCTGGACACCTGGGCCCGCACCGCTCTCATGTCCCGCCGCACCTTCACCCGCCGCTTCCGCGACCGCACCGGCACCAGCCCACAGCAGTGGCTGCTCCAACAGCGAGTCGACCACGCCCGCCTGCTCCTGGAATCCACCGACGACACCATGGACCGCGTCGCCGCTGATTCCGGCCTGGGCACCGCCCTCAACCTCCGCCATCACTTCCACCGTCTCCTCGACACCACCCCCGCCGCCCACCGCGCCCTCTTCCGCCGGAAATGACCAAGTATGTTCACCGGTCATGAGGATCAAGCTGGGTGAGCATGCGCCGCAGGTCGATGAGAGTGCTTGGATCGCGCCTAATGCGACGGTGATCGGGCGGGTGACGTTGGCTGGCGAGGTGAGTATTTGGTACTCGGCGGTCTTGCGGGGGGATATGGACTCGATCACCGTCGGGGAGCGGAGCAATATTCAGGACGGGTGTGTGCTGCATGCCGATCCGGGGTTCCCGTGCACGGTCGGGACCGGGGTTTCGGTGGGGCACAATGCGATTCTGCACGGGTGCACCGTCGAGAACGATGTGCTGATCGGGATGGGCGCGACCGTGCTGAACGGGGCGGTGATCGGGGCGGGGTCGTTGATCGCCGCGAATGCGCTGATTCCGGAGGGCGCGCAGATTCCGCCGGGGTCGCTGGTGGCGGGTGTGCCGGGCAAGGTGCGGCGGGAGTTGAGCGAGGCCGAGCGTGATCACATTCGCTTGAATGCCGCTGCGTACCTGTACGCGTCGTCGCAGCATCAGCAGGGTCAAGAGGCGTGACTGAAGGGGGCGTGTGAGAAGCCCCACACTGAACAAGTGACCATAACGGCCACTGCTAGCATCGTGCGAAGCGTTCCCGGTGGCCCGGGCCAGCCACCGGTTGCCGGGTGCGCGCTCGGGGCTAGCAGGAGGTTTGAGCGGTGTCGTACGAGCACGACGGTATGCACCGACAGCGGATCAGCGTGGCCGATATCGCCGCGCAGCCGGGGGGCGTCGAGGCGCTGCAGCGCCGGGTTCACGAACTCCGTTCCAACGGCCGGGATTTCGCGGCGAACGCGATCGAATGGGAAATGGCCGCCTTGAATGTCCGATGAGCCTTGAACGTCCGATGATCGGACGCGGCGCGAAGCACTCCACACCATCGGTGCAATAATGCTGGCTCGGCCTGCGCGCCTTGGCCATTCACCGCAATGTCGCGGTCGTCGCCACCGACCGACTGGAGACTCGATGCCGTCCGTGCCCACCATCCTGCAACGCATCCTGGAGAAGCCGCGGGCCGAGGGCGAACAGCTGCTCGAGAGCGCGCTCTCGGCCTTCCTCGACTTCGGGATCAAGCGAACCAGCATGGGAGAGATAGCGCGTCGCGCCGGCATCAGCCCGGCCACGCTCTACCGGCGCTTCGATTCCAAGAACGATCTGGTGGCCGCGGTCGGCGTGCGCGAGGCGCAGCTGTTCATCGCCGGGATCGACGAGCGGGTGCGGGCGGCCACCGGCAGCGGCATGCCGGTCGACGATCAGCTGGTCGAGATCTTCGTCGCCTTCATCACCCAGCTGGCGAACAACAAACTCCTGCAACGACTGCTGCGCACCGAGCCCGACACCGTGCTGCCGCGCCTGACCACCGAGGCCGGCCCGATGCTCGCGGTGGGCCGCACCTACCTGGCCGACAAGCTGCGCGCCCTGCAAGTCGTCGGCGACGTGCCCGCCTTCGACGCCGACCTGGTCGCGGAGGTCCTCGCGCGGCTGGGCCAGTCCCTGGCGCTGACCCCGGACGGCCTGATCCCGCTGAGCGACGAAACCGCGGCCCGCGAGTTCGCCCGCCGCACCATCCTGCCCATGATCGGCGTACGCCCGGTCTGAGCCGGGCCGAAAACCGGTTCGGACAATCCGCCAGGTTCGGGCAGACTGGCGCACATGCACTACCGCTCGATCCTCCACGCCGCCTGGACCCGGGTCGCCGCCTGGTTGCCGCTGCGCCGCGTCGTGAAACTCGGTCTGGCGGGGGTGGCGTTGGTCGCGGTGGTGCTGGTCGGCTCGGACCTGTGGATCCGGATCGCGAACCGGCAGTACGAGTACGGCGTCGAGTCCGTCCCGCCCGCCGATGTGGCGATCGTGTTCGGCGCGGAGGTGCATCCCGACGGCAAGCCCTCGGCCTACCTGGCCGCCCGCCTCGATCTGGGCGCAAGGCTGCTGGCGGCGGGCAAGGTGAAGGCGCTGTTGCTCACCGGCGACAACGACCGCCCCGACTACGACGAGCCGACGGCCATGCGCGCCTACCTGATCGAGCACGGCGTCCCGGCCGCCAAGATCGCGCTCGACTACGCGGGATTCACCACCTACGAGTCCTGTGTGCGCGCCCACGACATCTTCGGCGTCACCTCCGCCATCGCCGTCACCCAGGATTTCAGCCTGCCGCGCACGGTGGCCATGTGCCGCGCCGCGGGCATCGACGCGACGGCGGTCGGCGACGACACCCAGCTCCACAATGGCCTCTACCGCAAGATCTGGCTGCGCGATCAGCTGGCCGACACCAAGGCCCTCTACTCGATGCTCTTCCACCCGGAGCCGAAATTCCGTGGCAAGCAGGAGACTTCGGTCCGCGACGCGATGGCGGCCGACCCGCAGCAGTGACGCGGCGGCGAACGAACCCCTCGACCCGGTCCTGGTCGAGGGGTTCGGCTCGGCTCGGCTAGATGTTTCCGGCGAGCGCGCCACCCATACCCGCGGCGGCGGCAGCGGCCGCGCTACCCGTCATGAGTCCGACCGCGGCGAAGACAAGAGCCAGCATTCTGTTCCCGACCTTTCATTGTGAATCTTTCGAAGACGCCCCGAAAAGTACTGCCGCCCAGCCTTGTTCGACGAGCCCCGCGGCGGGATTCTGGGCGGACTGTATGGCGATACCCAGCACTTTCCCAGTTCCCGATCCCCCCTCGGCGTGGTAATCGAATGCGCCGCCCGCCCGGGCTCGACACCCGCGCCCTCAGATAGCCGAATACCGACGAGTTGTTTTGTCAAAATAGCTGTCGCACAACAGAATTCACCTGATGCGAATCCGCAGACAACCGGATCGTCACAGATGTACGATTGCCGATGCCACAGGATCGGCAATAGCCTTCCACCCCTGGTGAATTCGCGAATTCCCTTTACACGCTGAAGGGAATAGGACATGTCGCAAGCTCGCTCGAATCCATTGGGCCTCTTGACCCCGGATCAAGAGACCGCTGTTCTCGCGGTCGTCAACGACCTGCTCACCGGCAATGCCGCCGGAGTACCCAGCGCTCTCACCGACGATATCTCGTCGGTACGTGCCCAATCGGCCGTGCGCGTCGTCAAGATCCCGGGCCACGGCGGCGTCGAACTCGACGCCTTCGTCGCCAGGCCGCTCCTCGGCGGCCCGCATCCGCTCATCGTGCTGCCCGCGGGCCTGGCCAAGATCGGCTGGCGGATGTACGGCGGCGCCATCATTCGCCTGCTGATGCGCCGCTACGCGGTCGTCGCCTACACCGAACGCGGGCTGCCGGGTTCCGGTGGCGAACTGACCGTGGCCGGGCACGAGGATGTCGAGGACGGCATCAAGGTCATCGACTGGGCGCTGGCCGACGAGAACCTCCAGGCCGACGCCGACCGCATCGGCATGGCGGGCATCTCCTACGGGTCCGGCATCAGCCAACTGGTCGCGCTGCGGGATCCCCGGGTGCGGGCTGTGGCCGCCCTGAGCACCTGGGCGGATCTCGGTGCGGCCCTCTACGACAACGGCACCAGGCATCTCGCGGCCGCCGACGCCCTCGGCACCATCAGCGACAAGCCGAGCGCGGAACTGACGAAGATCATCGACGATTTCAAGCAGGACACGAATATCGAGGGCGTACTCGATTACGCCCGCCCGAGATCACCCGCGTATCAGCTCGAGCACCTGCAAGGCCCGCCCGCGCCAACGTTTTTCACCAGCTTCTGGCACGAGACGATCTTCCCGCAGAACCAGTTGCTGGAGTACTTCGACCGCTACCCGGGCCCGAAGCGGCTCGACCTCGCGATCGGAGACCATGGCGCGGTGGAGATTCCGGGCATTCTGCTGGGCGTCTACACCCGCACCAGCGAGGCCGCCTACGCGTGGCTCGACCGCTTCGTGCGCGACATCGACAATGGCATCGACTCCGACGGCGCCGTGCGCACCGAGACCATGCACGGCTTCACCATGACGGCCTACGACAGCCTGGAGTCGTGGGCCGAACCGCCGCAGCGCCACTACCTCGGCGCTCCCGCCACCGGATCGGCCGACGGCACGTTGAGTACGGATCAGCCCGCCGCTCAGTCCCAGAGCTTCGGCACCGGCGCGGCGCAGGTGCAGGCGGTCACCGAACTGGTCAACGACGGTTTCAAGGAACGCCTGCTCATGCCCATCCGGCAGTCGTTCGCCGACATCGACCGCACCAAGGCCGCGGTCTGGGTGAGCCCCGAGGCCCTCCAGGCACCCTTGCGGATCGCCGGGCAACCGCAGTTGGAGGTCACCGTCACCTCCTCCGCGGCGACGGCCACGCTCATCACCTATCTGTTCGATCTCGATCCGTTCAACAACACCCTGCGGATCATCACCCACGCCGCGGCCACGGTGAAGAACGCGAGTGCGCCCACGCCGCTGCAGGTTCGGTTGCAGGCCACCGATTATGAGGTGCCGGTCGACCACCAGCTGGTGGTCGTCATGGATACGAGTGACAACCTCTACACCGTCCCCGAGACCCCGCCCGGCGGCGTCGTCACCCTGTCCGCCGAGCACGGCTCTGGCTTGCTGGATATCCCGATCAAATCCTGACCGGGTCCGGAATCGGTGAAACACGAAGGGGCGGAGCGGGTGTCACACCCGCTCCGCCCCCTTCGTGAAACCGTCTGCGCTACCGCGTATTACGCGGGGACTTCGCTTCGATCACCGCTCCACAACGTGTGGTACTTGCCCTCGGCGTCGATGCGCTCGTAGGTGTGCGCGCCGAAGAAGTCGCGCTGGCCCTGGGTGAGGGCGGCCGGGAGACGCTCGGCGCGCAGGCCGTCGTAGTACGACAGCGAGGACGCGAACGCCGGGACCGGGATGCCGAGCTGGGTGGCGACCACGACCACGCGACGCCAGCTGTCGATGGCGGTCTCGATGGCCTCGCGGAAGTACGGGGCGAGGATCAGCGACGGCAGCGTCGGATCGGCCTCGTACGCCTCCTTGATGCGGTTGAGGAACCGCGCCCGGATGATGCAGCCGCCGCGCCAGATGGTGGCCAGGTCGCCGGGGTGCAGATCCCAGTTGTATTCGGCGGAACCGGCGGCGATCTGGTCGAAGCCCTGCGCGTAGGCGACGATCTTGGAGGCGTAGAGCGCCTGGCGGATGGCCTCGGTGAATTCCGCGACGTCCGTGGGCTTCTCACCGAGCACGCCGGAGGCGAGGCCCTTGGCGGCGGCACGCTGGGTGCGCGAGCCCGACAGCGCGCGGGCGAAGACTGCCTCGGCGATACCGGTGACGGGGATGCCCAGGTCGAGCGCGGACTTGACGGTCCAGCGGCCGGTGCCCTTCTGTTCGGCGGCGTCCACGATCACGTCGACCAGCGGCTTGCCGGTCTTGGCGTCGACCTGGTTCAGGACTTCAGCGGTGATCTCGACCAGGTAGGACTCCAGCTCACCGGAGTTCCACTGGGTGAACACGTCCGCGATCTGCTTGGCGTCGAAGCCCAGCGCGTCACGGAACAGGTTGTACGCCTCGCCGATCAGCTGCATGTCGGCGTACTCGATGCCGTTGTGCACCATCTTCACGAAGTGGCCGGACCCGTCCGGGCCGATGTGGGTGCAGCAGGGGGTGCCGTCGACCTGCGCCGCAATGGATTCCAGCATGGGACCCAGCGACTCGTAGGACTCCTTCGGACCGCCCGGCATGATGGCGGGCCCGTTCAGCGCGCCCTCCTCGCCGCCGGAGATGCCCGCGCCCACGAAGTTCAGCCCGCGCGCGGCCATGGCGGCCTCGCGGCGGATGGTGTCGGTGTAGAGGGCGTTGCCGCCGTCGATGATGATGTCGCCGGGCTCCATGGCCGCGGCCAGCTCCTCGATCACGGCGTCGGTCGGGTCGCCGGCCTTGACCATGATCAGTACGCGGCGCGGCTTCTCCAGCGCGGCCACGAACTCCTCGACGGTCTCGGTGCGGATGAAGTCACCGTCGCCGCCGTGCGCCTCGAGCAGCGCGTCGGTCTTGCCGATGCTGCGGTTGTGCAGGGCCACGGTGTACCCGTGCCGTGCGAAGTTGCGGGCGATATTGCTACCCATGACCGCCAGGCCGGTCACGCCGATCTGGGCACGCGCTTCCGAGGTCGCCATGAAACAGCCTCTCCGTTCGTCAGATGTGTTTCCGCTCGAATTCTCCTCGGCGGCGGCATCCCGGATCGCGTCCACGACGCCATGTCCTTTTCTACCCGGTCGGCCCGCGTCACAACGAAGGACCCCGACGTCTGATCGGCTCGACCCGCCGGGCGGGCACGACTCGACCGGCCAGGCGAACGCGGTCGGGCAGTGCTCAACTGGCCAGGCGGCCGGTGACGGGCGCGGTCTCGGCCGCACCGGGCTCGCGGCGGGCCGTCCAGCCCAGCCGCGCCGCGAGCGCCCGCGCGCAGCAGCGGATCGACCGCACCGCCTCGGACTCGCCGTCGGACC
>NZ_JBSGBY010000113.1:0-17075 GCF_053601505.1 Nocardia sp. NPDC004722 | reverse complement strand
GCCTCGGTGTCCGACGGCGACACCGGCAAGGTGCTGTGGACCATGGACCCGGACAAGGCGATGATCCCGTCCTCCACCGCCAAGATCCTCACCACCGCGGCCGGGCTGCTGGCGTTGCCCGCCGATCATCGGGTCACCACCAAGGTGGTCACCGGCGCGACGCCGGGCCAGATCGTGCTGGTCGGCGGCGGCGATCCGACCATCACCGCGCAGCCGGACGGTAAGGGCTACTACCCGGACGCGCCGAAACTGCAGGACCTGGTCGCGCAGATCAAGAACTCCGGGCAGCGGGTCGACTCGATCCTGGTCGACACCTCCGCTTACGCCGGGCCGAACTTCGCGCCGGGCTGGGAGACCTCCGATATCGCGGGCGGCTCGATCGCGCCGCTGGACCCCGTCATGATCGACGGCGGGCGGTTGGATCCGCTGGTCGAATATTCGCCGCGCACAGCCACTCCCGCGCTCGACGCGGGCAAGAAGCTGGCCACCGAACTCGGGGTTGATCCCGCGAAGGTGTCGATGGGCAATGCCCCGGCCGGTGCCACCCAGCTGGCCGCCGTGCAGTCCGCGCCGCTGCGCGAACGCATGCTGCAGGCCATGGTGCACTCCGACAACGTGCTGGCCGAGGCCATCGGCCGGGAGATCGCCGTCGCGGGCGGGCAGGAAGCCTCCTTCACCGGTGCGGACACCGCCATGTCGACCGTGCTGCAGGCCGCGGGCTTCGACCTGACCGGGCTGAAAATGTCCGACAACAGCGGACTTTCGACCGAGGACCACATTCCGCCGCGCCTGCTCAACCGGGTGCTGACCGTGGCCGCCCTGCCCGACAACGCCGGTGCGCAGGGCACCGCGACCGCCGACCCGGCCGCGGACAAGCCCAGCGGATCCCCGCTGGCACCGCTGCTGGACTACCTGCCGGTCGCGGGCGGCACCGGGTCGCTCGCGAGCCGATATGTGGACCGGGATCGCGACGGGGCGGGTTGGATTCGCGCCAAAACAGGAACTCTGTCCGTATCGAGTGCGTTGGTGGGTTATGTGCTGGACCGCGACGGACGGGTCCTGACCTTCGCCCTGATGTCCAACGATCGGCCGCCCGAGGTGAGCCGACCCGCGCTGGATGCCGTCGCCAACGCACTGCGCAACTGTGGCTGCTCCTGACGGGTGGATGACAATGACCGGACCCGAAACTCCTTCGGCCCCCATCGATTCCGAAGGTCGTGAGCTGACCGGGCGGCGACGCACCCCGCTGACCGGTGTCGTCGACTGGAACATGGCCGCCCGCACCGGGGCCGCGCTGGTGCCCTCCGGGCCGCGCACCTCCCGGTACTCCGCCGAGCAGGCGGTCGCCGAACTCGCCGCCGCCTCGGTGCGCGCCGAGGGGCCGGTGCGCGAGGTCAGTGGCCTGGACGACGGCTCGGTGGTGCCGGACGCGCTGATCGTGGACCGGCCGGGCTGGATTCGCGCCGCCGCCGACTCGATGGCGCAGCTCACCGGCAGCGGCGTCGAGCCGGGGGCGGCCAAGTTCGTCGGCAAACCGGCCGGGGTGCAGGCCGGGGCCATGCTGGCGTTCCTGTCCACGGCCATTCTCGGCCAGTACGACCCGTTCACCGGGCCCGACGGCACCCTGCTGCTGGTCGCGCCCAACATCATGGCGGTGGAACGCGCACTCGGCGTGCAGCCCAGCGACTTCCGGCTCTGGGTGTGCCTGCACGAGGTCACCCACCGGGTCCAGTTCTCTTCCGCGCCTTGGATCGCCGACTACATGCGCGCCAATGTCGAACTGCTCGGCGAGGCCGGGGACGAACCGCTCGCGGACATGGCCGCCCGGCTGCTGGAGGCCGTGCAGGCGCGCCGCAAGGGCATCGAGGATCCGGCGGGCGGCGTCGTCGGACTGCTGCGCGCCACCCAGGCCGAACCCCAGCGCGACGCCCTCGACCGCCTGATCATGCTCGGCACCCTCCTCGAGGGCCACGCCGATCACGTCATGGACGCCGTCGGCCCCGCCGTGGTGCCCTCGGTGGCCCGCATCCGCGCCGCCTTCGACCAGCGCCGCAAGCGCCCCGCCAACCCCATCCAGCGCCTGCTGCGCGCCCTGCTCGGCATGGACGCCAAGATCGCCCAGTACGTGCGCGGCAAGGCCTTCGTCGACGAGGTCGTCGACACCGTCGGCATGGAACGCTTCAACACCATCTGGACCAGCCCCGAAACCCTGCCCCGCACAGACGAAATCGGCGACCCGCAACGCTGGGTGACCCGGGTTCTGGGCTGAGTCGCGCCGCCGGGCGGAAGCAGACGCACCCAGCCGGGATTCATGCGGCCGAGCCCGCCCGGAGTGACCGGCGGGTCCGACTCACGTTGTGCTGCCGTCGCAGGCTTGCCCTGCGGAGGAGGTGAGAATCCGCCGCCGCGCCTCGCAGCTGGCGCGAAGCCGGTGATCGTGACGTGCCCTGGGCCGCGTCGTGGATTGGCGTCGCATATGACGACGGGGAGCACGTGCGACGATCGGGGCGTGAATGATCGGTCTCGGCTGCCAGAGACGCCTGCCGCGCTGGACATGCGGCGCGCGGTGCGGGAGTGGCTGGCGCGGTACGCACCCGAGGGCGTGGTCGCCGTGGCCCTGTCCGGCGGGGCCGACTCGCTGGCGCTCACCGCGGCGGCATGCGCGGAGGCCGAGGTGGTCGACGCGCTGATCGTGGATCACGGATTGCAGGCCGGGTCGGCGGAGGTGGCTGCCGACGCGGTGGCCGTGGCGCAGCGTCTCGGCTGCCGGTCGGCCCGGGTGCTGACCGTGTCGGTGGGAACCGAGGGCGGGCTCGAGGCCGCCGCCCGGCAGGCCAGATACGCCGCCTTGGATGAAGCGCGGCAGGGGCTTCCGGTGCTGCTCGGGCACACACTCGATGACCAGGCCGAGACCGTATTGCTCGGGTTGGCACGTGGGTCGGGGGCGCGGTCGATTCGAGGGATGGCGGAGTTCGATTCCCCGTGGGGGCGGCCGTTGCTCGGGGTGCGGCGGAGTGTGACGCGGGAGCTCTGTGGAGACCTGGGGATAAATCCGTGGGAGGACCCACACAACAGTGCGCCGGAGTTCACGCGGGTGCGGCTGCGGGGGGAGGTGCTGCCGCTGCTGGAGGAGGTGCTCGGGGGTGGGGTGGCGGCTGCGCTGGCGCGGACGGCGGCGCAGTTGCGGGAGGACGGGGAGGTGCTGGATGGGCTCGCCAAGGGGTTGCTGGACGACGCGCGGGAGGGCGACGCGCTGTATATCGAGACGCTCGCCACTGTCGCGCCCGCGCTGCGCCGCCGCGTCATTCGCGCGTGGCTGCTGGAGCGTGGCGCAAAATCATTGACGGACAGCAAGTTACGGGCGGTCGAGGCGCTGGTCACACAATGGCGTGGGCAGGGCGGTGTCGCGGTCGGCGGTTCACCCAGCGGGACCAGGTTGGTTGCCGCGCGTGAACATGGCAGGCTCATACTCAGGTCGGAGTGAACCCGCGCGTGGCAGACGCGCAGTGGTTCGACACATCACTGAAGGGATACCAGCGGACGTGTACGGGGACGACATCGCGTCGGTGCTGATCAGCGAGGAAGAGATCGCCAGCAAGGTCGAGGAACTCGCCGAACTGGTCGCCAAGCGCTATCCCGCGGATGCCCCGGAGGGCGACCTGCTGCTGGTGGGCGTGCTCAAGGGCGCGATCTTCTTCATGACCGATCTGGCCAAGAAGCTCACCGTGCCGACCCAGATGGAGTTCATGGCGGTCTCGTCCTACGGGTCGTCCACCTCCTCCTCGGGCGTCGTGCGCATCATGAAGGACCTGGACAAGGACATCGCGGGCCGAAATGTGCTGATCGTCGAGGACATCATCGACTCCGGTCTGACGCTGTCGTGGCTGCTGCGCAATCTCTCCAGCCGCAACCCGGCTTCGCTGGAGGTCGTCACCTTGCTGCGCAAGCCCGATGCGCTGCGCACCCAGGTGGACGTGATGGCGGTCGGTTTCGACATCCCCAACGAGTTCGTGGTCGGCTACGGCCTCGACTACGCCGAGCGCTACCGCGATCTGCCCTACATCGGCACCCTCGACCCGAAGGTCTACGGCGGGTAGTACCAACTCTCGGTAGCTCTCAGGGGCTTCGCCCCCGAACCCCCCCGAGACCTCGCCAGGAAGCCGTCCCATGATTTGGGGCGGCTTTTTGCTCGTGTGTGAGGAATATCACTACGGCGATTTGTTTGGGGTACCGGTTCCCTCGGTCCGCCGTTGCTGGAAGTCCGCGACCGGGTCAGCGCCCGGATCGCCGGTTCGGTTTGGGGTTCCCTTAAGTGCTGGTCAAGTGTTCGCTTGGGTTCCCGTGCGAGAGTTCGGCGGATTGGCCAGGAATTCGCGGATCCGGTTAACAGAATGCCTCTGTTGCGCCCTATGCTGTCCTTAACAAACCTGACGGCTGTTTTCTGATCCTGTTGCAAACT
Organism: Nocardia sp. NPDC004722; assembly: GCF_053601505.1. Classification (NCBI taxonomy): domain Bacteria; kingdom Bacillati; phylum Actinomycetota; class Actinomycetes; order Mycobacteriales; family Nocardiaceae; genus Nocardia; species Nocardia sp. NPDC004722. Next base: position 12,616 of record NZ_JBSGBY010000113.1, on the reverse strand, counting down.
TTCGGGTCGGATACGGCTGGAAAATCAAGACCGATTCTGATAGCAAGGGGCTATGGACCCGCATTTGCGCGACCTGCGGTATTTCGTCGCCGTCGCTGAGGAACTGCATTTCACGAACGCCGCCCAGCGGCTGCACATCGCACAACCCACCCTGTCACGACAGATTCGTCAGCTGGAGCGCCAGCTCGACGTCGTGCTGTTCGACCGCAACCAGCGCAGCGTGGCCCTGACCGTCGCCGGAAAAGAACTCCTCGAAGGCGCACGGAAGATCTTGGAGCTGTGGGAAGTCACCAATGTCGCCCTGCAGGAGGCCGGTGAGGTGCTGCGCGTCGGCATCCAGTCCTCCATCGGACGCGGCCTGATCACCGACCTGGAGAGCGCCAGCGGCCACCGGCTTGCCCTGCACTCCGCGTCCTGGACCGACCCGTCCAGCGGCCTGGCCGGGCGACAGGCGGACCTGGCGCTCATGTGGCTGCCCGTGCCCGACACCAGCCGCTACCGCTGGCAGGTGCTGCGCACCGAGCCGCGCTGGGTGCTGCTGTCGGAGAACCACGCGCTGGCCGGGCAGGAGAGCATCGACTTCGCCGATCTGATCGACGAGCCGTTCATCGCCATGCCTGCCGAAGCCGGTGCGGCCCGGGACTTCTGGCTCGGCGCGGACGCCCGCGGCGGCCGCCAGGCCAAGATCGGCGCGGAGGCGGCCACCGCCGAGGAGCGGCTCGAGGCCGTCAGCCTCGGCCTGGGCGTATGCCTGCTGGCCGAGAACAATGTGCCCATGTACCGCTGGCCCGGCCTGACCGCCCGCCCGCTGACCGGTCTCGCACCGTGTGAGCTCGCGGTCGCGTGGCGCGCCGACGACGACCGGCCGACCATCCTCGAGTTCGCGGCCCGCGTCCTCGAAGGCGGCTTCGCCGAGACCAAGGAGCCGGTCGCCGCGCAGTAGCGGTCACCGGCACGAAAAACGAACGCCCGCAAAGGGTGGCGGCAGAGAGTCGGAGGTTGCCGCCATCCCGTGCGGGCGTTTTTCGTGTTGTCGGTTACGGGGCCAGGCGCTGCCAAGGGTGCGCGGCCTCGATCTGGGCGGCCAGGCGCAGAATCGTGGATTCGCTGCCGGGCGGGCCCGCGATCTGGGCGGCGACCGGCGTGCCGGTTCGCGGATGCAGGCCCATCGGAATGGACAGCGCGGGCCAGCCGACCAGATTCCACACCGGGGTGAACGGCGAGAACCGCACATTGGCAAGGACATTCGCCAGCCACGGCCGCGAATGCCAGCGCCGGGCGCGCGGGGCCGGGGTGGCCAGCGTCGGGGTGATGACCACGTCGTAGCGCTCGAAGTAGTCGAGCAGCCGGGCCTCCACCCGATCCACCTGCGACGGCCGCAGCAGCCCCGACTTCAGCACCGCCTTGCCCAGCGCCACGTGGGTGCGGGTGCGGCGCTGCAGTCGATCCGGGTGCGGGACCGTGGCCGCCTCGCGGGCGGCGTTGCCCAGCCAGCGCAGCATCAACGCGAAAGTCGCGCCCTGATAGGGCAGTTCGGCGACCCCGATGATGTGGCCCGCCTGGGACGCGGCCGCGGCGGCCTTGTCGGCGGCGGCCGTCCAGGCCAGGTCGATATGGGTGAGCGGCAGCGGCGCTCCCGTCGCCAGGCCGATGCGCAGCGTCGACGGCGTCTCCAGATCGGCGAGATCGGGACGGTCGGCGAGCACCGAGAGCATGAGCGCGGTATCCGCGACAGTCGTTGCGAGAACGCCGTTCTCGGTCATCCCGCCCCAGGAGTCCACGCCCACGTCGGCGGGCACCAGGCCGCGTCCGGGTTTGAGACCCACCACCCCGTTGCAGGCCGCCGGAATACGGACCGAGCCGAGACCGTCGTTGCCGTGCGCGATGGCGACCATGCCGGAACCCACCGCCGAACCGGAACCGCCCGACGAGCCGCCTGCGGAGTAGCGGGTGTTCCACGGGCTGCGGGTGATGCTGCCCGGTCCGTCGGTGACACCCCAGAGCCCGAACTCGGGGACATTGGTGAGGCCGACGATCACCGCGCCCGCCGCGCGTAGTCGCCGCACCACCTCGTGATCGGCGGCAGCGGGGGTGTCCGAGCCCGACAGCGAACCGCCGCGGGTCACCTCCCCGGCGACGTCGATATTGTTCTTGACCGCGATGGGCACCCCGGCCAGCGGCAGGATGTCGAGATCCTGGCGCTCGGCCACCGCGCGGGCCTCGATCCGGGCGGCCTCCTCGCGAACCAGGCTGAAGGCGTTCAACTTTCGATCGCGGGCGCGGATGCGGGCCAGGGCGGCCTCGACGGCCTCCTCGGGGGTGATCGAACCGTGCTGCACGGCCGCGGCGGTGCCGGCGGCCGTGGTGAGATCCACGGGCGGACGGGCTTCGGATGGGGTGTCGGAATCGGTCGTGGTGCTCGCCACCGCTGCCTCCTCGGTGGTGGCGGTGACGTGATCCGCCGTCAGCGCCGTGCCCTCGTCGTACATGCTCGTGTTCCCCCGTCGCTTCGTGTCGAAATCGGGTGATCCGCTCGTGAGCCGCAAGTTATCATTCCCGCTATTGGTCGGGGATGATGGTGTCGGGTGTGGCGGCTTCTTTGTCCTAATCTGAGAATCCACGACACCTTCAGGATCGACAGTACGGATCGACGACATCCGTGCCGAGCCGGATGGGTGCGGACATGACTTCTGGTTCCGACCATCGTTCCGGGGGTTATGCGGCCGGAACGGAATTCGCTGCGGTCGTCGCGTTCGCGGCGGCCTGGGACACCGCTGCCGCGCCGCCCCGCATCGCCGACTATCTCCCCGACGCCGCCGCCCTGCGCCGCGGCGCGCTGATCGAGCTCATCCGGGTGGACCTGCGGCATCGCTGGCTGCGTCGGCCGGGCGGGAAGCCGTCGCCGCCGAAGCGTTTGCGCGAATACTGCTCGGAATTCCCCGAACTCACCATCCGAGATCTGCCCGCCGGACTGGTGTACGAGGAGTTCGTGATCCGTCGGCACAGCGGCGAGCGGGTGGATCCGCGCGACTGCCTGCACGAGTACCCGCATCAGGCGGAGGCGCTGCGCGAACTGCTCAACGCCGATGACGAGGACCAGAGCACCCACCGGGCCATGCTGGACGAGTCGACGCGCGGCGACTTCGGGTTCGCCGGTACCGTCCCCGCCTCGGGCGAGACCACGCTGCGGCCCGTCGACGGGGACACCACGCGGGTGCCGGAACCGGGTGAGGTGACCCTGTTCGAGGAGCCTTCGCCGTCGATCGCCGCCTCGCTCGAGCACGCCCGGGCCACCGACGGCATCAGCGCCCCGGACACCGGCGATCTGCTCGACCACATCGAAATCGGCCAGCGCATCGATGATTTCGACCTGCTGACCAGTCTCGGGGCCGGGGCCTTCGCGCGCGTCTTCCTGGCCCGGCAGCGGTCCCTGCAACGCCTGGTGGCCGTGAAGATCTCCGCCGACCACGGCACCGAACCGCAGACGCTGGCCCAGCTCGACCACGACTACATCGTGCGGGTCTTCGACCAGCGGCTGATGTCGGATCTGCGGACCGCGTCCGGGCGGCGGCTGCGGCTGCTGTACATGCAGTTCCTGCCCGGCGGCACCCTGCTCGGCGTGCTGCGCTGGGTGCGGGCCACGCCGCCCGCCGAGCGCAGCGGGCAGCTGCTGCTGGACGCGGTGGACGCGGCCATGGAGGAGAAGGGCGAGATCCGGCCCACCGATTCCAGCGTTCGCGCGGAGCTGGCGGGGCTGAGCTGGCCGGAAACCGTTGCGTGGCTGGGGCGTCGGCTGGCCGAGGCGCTGGATTACGCGGACGGGCACGGGGTGCTGCACCGGGATGTGAAGCCGGCCAATGTGCTGCTCACCGCCGAAGCGGTACCGAAACTGGCAGATTTCAATATCAGTTTCAGCCGGGATCTCGACAGCAGCAGCCCGGTCTCCTACTTCGGTGGTTCGCTGTCCTACATGTCCCCGGAACAGCTCGAGGCCTGCCACCCGGGCAGCTCGCGCAGCGCCGCCGATCTCGATACCCGCGCCGATATCTTCTCCCTCGGCGTCGTGCTCTGGGAGCTGCTCACCGGCGCGAAACCCTTCGACGACACCACCGCCGGGCCCGGCGACCACGGCGACCGCACCACCCTCGAGGCCATGCTCGACCGCCGTCGCGGCGGCGTCGAGGCGGCCGCCCTCGACCGGGTACCGGCCGACTGCCCGGCCGCACTGCGCCGGGTACTGCTCACCTGCCTGGCCCCCGACCGCGAACAGCGCTGGGCCGACGGCGCGGTACTGGCCAAACAACTCGACATGTGCCTGGACGAGCGGGGCCGCGATCTGGTCGATCCGCCGCCGCACAGCTGGCGGATGCGCTTGCGGCCGTGGCTGATTCCACTGGTCTCGCTCGCGGTGGCGGTGCCGAATCTGCTGGCGTCGCTCTACAACATCGCGCACAACCGGTCCTTCATCATCAGCCACCTGTCCGGGCCCGCCATGAACACCTTCGTGCTCACCACGGCCACGGTGAACCTGGTGTTCTTCCCGCTCGGCGCGGCCGTCATCGCCTACCTGTGCCGATACGTGATCGTGGTGCCGCGCGGACTGCGCAAGGGCACCGAATACGATCCTGAGACGCTGCGGCGGGCGCGGGCCGACGTGCTGCTCGCGGGGGAGCGCATTTCGTCGGTGGTGTTCTCGCTGTGGGTGATCGCGGGCGTCACCTTCCCGCTCACCCTGCGGCTCACGGCCAGCGACCTGCCGGTGAGCGGGGTCGTGCACTTCCTGGTGTCGCTGGTGGTGTGCGGGGCCATCGCGGTGGCGTACCCGTTCTTCCTGGTGACCTTCTATCTGGTGCGCTGCATCTATCCGATGTTCCTGCGGCACGGGGACATCAGCGCCGAGGACGCGGTGTGGCTGCACCGGCTGGGCCGCCGCTGCACCACGTATCTGGCGGTGGCGGCATCGATTCCGCTGCTGGCGGTGGCGGGCGTGACGTTCCTGCCACCGGACGACATTCCCCAGGTGATCGTCGCGGTGCGGGTGCTCAGCGTGGGCGGTATCGCCGCGTTCGTGGCCGTCTACATCATGTTCCGGGCATTGGAGGCCGATCTGGCGGCGTTGGAGCGGGTGGTGGCACCGGCACGGCCGTCGGCCGGGAACACGGCGGGTTCGCAATCGTGAGCGAACTGCCGGGGCAGGCCCTCGCCCGTTTCGCCACCGACTGGGAATCCGCTCTCCGAGGTGACCGCGGCGAACCACCGCGATTGGCCGGGTACCTGCCCGACGGTGACGCCGTCCGGCTGGCCGTGCTCACCGATCTGGTCCGGGTGGACATGCGGCAGCGCTGGCGGCGCGCCGGGCTGGAGAAGCGGATCACCGAGTACCGCAAGGAATTCCCGGAGATGCGCAGCAGCCCGGGCTACGTGGATCTGGTGTGCGAGGAATACCTGGCCCGCAGCCGCTTCCGGCCGCTGGACGTCGACACCTTCACCGCCGAATACCCGGAGGCGGCCGGGGAGATCCGGCGGCGCTTCAGCGGCGAGACCCCGCCTCCGGAGCCCTCGGTGCTGCCCGACGGCATCGAAATCGGGCGGCGCCTCGATGATTTCGACCTGCTCACCGATCTCGGCGGCGGCGACGGCCGCCGCATGTTCCTGGCCCGGCAACGGTCCATGCAGCGACTGGTCGCGGTGCGGGTGGAGGCGGGCGTGGACAGCGACACCGACACCGTCGCCCAGCTCGACCACCAGCACATCGTGCGCGTCTTCGACCAGCGGCTGATCGCCGACGGCAGCACCGGAAAACCGTTGCGGCTGCTGTACATGCAGTACCTGCCGGGCGGTACGGCCGAGGGGGTGCTGGCGCACCTGCGGGCCGCGCGGGCGGCCGCCGCCACGACGGACGGCGCCACCGCGCTCGCCCGACCGGGCGGTCGGAGTACCCGGCGCAGGAACGGCACCCGGCAGACGGCCGTCGCGGACGGTGCCGGCGTCGACGGCCGACTGCTGTTGCGCGCCGTCGACGCCGCGATGGAAGCCAAGGGCGAGAGCCGGCCCGCCGGATCGCCCATCCGCAGTGAGATCGCCGGGCTGACCTGGCCGGAAACCGTTGCGTGGGTGGGGCGTCGGCTGGCGGAGGCGCTGGACTACGGGCAACGCCAGGGGGCGTCGCATCACGACATCCGGCCGGGCAATGTGCTCTTCACCGCGGAAGGCGTGCCCAAACTCGCGGATTTCGCGATGGGACCGACGTATTCGCGCGCCGAGCTGAACGGTGCGCGACCGCTGGGCGCGAAGGACGGCGAGGCGCTGCGGTACCGGTCGCCGGAAGCGCTGGCGGCGCTGCTGGATTCGGCCGCGCCGCTACCGGATACCCGCAGCGACATCTACTCACTGGGCGTAGTGCTGTGGGAAATGCTCACCGGCACACTGCCGTTCGACGACACCGAGGGTGAATCGGGTGTCGTGCGGCACATGCTGGCTCGCCGGATCGCGGGCGTGCCCCCGGCGGCGTTGGCCACCCTGCCCTCCGATACTCCGGCCGCGCTGCGGCGCGTGCTGCTGGAATGCCTGCGGCCCGAGCCGTCGCGGCGCTGGCAGAGCGGGGGCCAGCTGGCGGGGCAGCTGGATCTGTGCCTGGACGCGCGGGCGCGGGATCTGGTGGATCCGCCGCGGCACAGCCTGTGGGCGCGTTTGCGGGGCTGGCCGGTGCCGATCGCGGCGCTGTGCGTGGGCCTGCCCAACGCGCTGGCCAGCTGGTACAACGTGCGAATCAACAAGAGCCTCATCGTGGATGAGCTCTCGACGGTGGATCAGCATCGGTTCGAGCAGGTGGCGCTGGTGAACAATGCCATCACCTTCCCGCTGGCCGCGCTGCTGCTGCTGTGGCTGGCGCGGCGGCCGCTGACGGTGTCCTACCGGCTCGCGCGCGGTCACGACTACACCCCCGCGCAGCTTGCCCGCGCCCGCGCGGACACCCTGCTGATGGGGGAGCGGGCGGTGTGGATTCCGTTCGCCATGTGGGTGCTCGCGGGCGTCGTGTGGCCGCTGGCGCTGGAGGGCGCGGGAGCGGACCTGCCGCACAATGCCTTCTGGCATTTCTTCGCCGCGCAGGTGGTGTGTGCGCTCATCGCGCTGGCCTATCCGTTCTTCCTGATCATGGTGTATTCGGTGCGGTCGCTGTATCCGCAGCTGCTGGCGCGCGGCTCGGTCGGGCCCGCGGATCGGCGGCAGCTCTCGGCGCTGGCGCGGCGCAGCAATGTGTATCTGGCGGCGGCGGCCTCGGTGCCGCTGCTCGGCGTCGCCACCATGACCTTCGTGTCCACCGCGGATCTGTCGCTGGTGATCGTCCCGCTGCGCTGGCTCAGCGTGGGCGGGGTGCTGGCGTTCGTGCTCACCTACCGGTTGTCGCGGCTGCTGGAGAGCGATCTGCGGGCGCTGGTGCGCGCCATTCCCGAAGGCGGGCGCTGAATCCCCGTAGGGTTGTGGGGTGGCGATACGCGGCAGTGTCGAAACCTCCTTGGCGGAGTTGGCGGCTCGTGTCCGCCGCCGCGCGGAGGGGCATCCCGGTCGGTTTCTGCTCGGGATCGCGGGCCCGCCCGGCGCGGGCAAATCCACCCTCGCCCGCGGCATTCGCGACGAACTGAATCTGGCCGCGGGCGCGACGATCTCCGATGTCGCGCCGATGGACGGCTTCCACCTCACCAACTCTCAACTACGCACCGCCGGAATCCTCGACCGCAAGGGCGAACCCGACACCTTCGACGCGACCGGCTACGTCACGCTGCTGCGCACGGTCCGCGACACCGCGCCCGGCATCCCCGTGCCCTGGCCCACCTACGATCGCGAGATCCACGAACCGGTCCCGGGCGGTGTCATCGTCGACCGCCAGACCATCGTGGTCACCGAGGGCAACTACCTGCTGCTCGACGATCGCGCCCACCCGGACTGGTCGGGCGTGCGTCCGCTGCTCGACGAGACCTGGTACCTGGACGTGCCCCGGCCGATCATCGAACAGCGCCTGGTGCGCAGGCATATTCGCGGCGGTCGCACCCCGGAAGCAGCGAAAATCAAAGTGGCGCACAGTGATCTGCGCAATGCCGCGCTGGTCGAGACCACGCGGTCCCGCGCCGATCTGATATTGCGCAAGGCGGGGCGCGGCTACCGCATCGACTGAGAGGCGAAGTGCCGCATCCATTCCCGGGTGCCGGGGAAGCGGCAGGACAGCGTGGCCACCTCCGCGGCATGCCGCAATGCCAGCGGGAAGTCCTCGCCGCGGGCGTGGAAGTAGCAGAACGCGCCGTGCAGGATGTCGCCCGCGCCGAGCGTGTCGACGATGCCGTCGGCGGCCACCTCGATGACGCCACGGCCCTCGGGGCTCGAATAGCGGATCGCCCCGCCGCCGTTCGTGACCGCGACCAGCTGCGGTCCGGTGGCGTGCAGGAAGTCGATCACCGCGTCGGCGTCACCGTCCAGCTCCGGAGGAGTGAAGGCACTCGAGCAGATCGCGATATCGATGTCCGGCAGCAGCTTCCGGTGGACATCCTCCCGCCAGCGGCCACCGTCCAGCACCACCGGCACGTCTCTCGCGGCGTCCGCGGCCTCGAAGGCGAGCCGCGGGTAGTGCGCGTCCACCAGCACGATGTCCGCGTCGTCCAGATAGTGCGACTCCAGGCTGGGGTACGGATCCATGCCCGAGCCGTCGGTCGAAACGATGGTGCGGGTGCCGGTTTCGGCCGCCACGACGATGGAGGAGACGGGCGGCCTGCCGGTCTCCCCGGCCGCCTCGTCCCGGATCTCGACACCCCGTGCGCGCAGATCGGCGCGGATCGACTGTGCCAGTGCGTGTTCGCCCAGGGCCGTCACCAGCATGGTGTGACGGCCGGACGCCAGGAACGCGTGCGTGATCGCCGCATTGGCGGCCGGGCCGCCCGCGCCCAGGAACAGCCCGTCCGCCCGAGTCTTGGTGTCCTCGAGCGGATACCGGTCGACGGCATAGGACAGATCCAGTGTCGACAATCCGACGAACACCGCGCTCGGTTCACCCATGCCGCCGACCCTATGACGCTAGTCGCGCACCCGGTGCTCGTACGCCTTGCGCGCGTCGGAGTCCACATCGTCGAGGAACGCCGACTGCGCGCCCAGCGCCCGCCCGAGGGCATCGCCCACCGACTGCGGCAGCAAGCCCACCACCTGCGAGATGATGCCCGCCACCGTGGTCACCCGGACCTTCGGACGCGGCTCGACGATCAGCTTGGCGATGGCGTCCGCGATCTCCTCCGGCTCGGCCGGGCGCAGCAGCTTGGGCGCCGTGATCCCGGTCCCCAGTTCGGTTTTGGTGAGCGTCGGCAGCACCGAGGAGAACTCGAGCCCGGTGCCGCGGTACTCCTCGCGCAGCGTGTCGGTGAAACCCAGCACCGCGTGCTTGCTGGCGTTGTAGGTGGCCAGGCCCGGAATGTGGGTCTCGCCCGCCAGCGACGCGATATTGATGACCTGCCCGCGCCCGCGCGGCAGCATGCGCGCGATGGCCAGCTTGGAACCGAGGATCACGCCGTACACATTGATGTCGAGAATGCGGCGGGTGATCTGATCCGGCTCGTCCACCACGCGCCCGGTGGGCATGATCCCGGCATTGTTGATCAGCACGTCGATCGGGCCGAGCCGCTGCTCGACCTCGTCGAGGAACTCCCCGAACGACTGCTGGTCGGTGACGTCCAGCTTGCCGTACACGTCGAAACCCCGTGCGGCCCCGGACTCTTTGACCGTGGTCTCGTCGATGTCGCCGATGGCGATTTTCGCGCCGAGCGCCTGCAACGCGGTGGCGGTGGCCAGGCCGATGCCGCGCGCGCCGCCGGTGATGACGACGACCTTCCCGGCGATGCTTCCGAAGTCGGTCATCACTTCCCCCGAACGGTCTTGATGATGGCGGGCACGTCGATGCGCCGCAGCCCGCGCGTACCGGCGGCCCGCAGGGCGGCCATGGCGAAGGTCAGCTTGGGCGGCGAATACGGGAACCACAGCGGCTCTTTGGTCTGCGTCGGCAGGATCGGCTTGGTGATGGCCTGCTGACGGCAGTACTTGCGGACACCGTTGGCGCCGCCCCAGCGCGCGCCGGTGCCCGACAGGCCCCAGCCGCCCATGGGCAGCGCGAAGCTGAACATATTGGCGAAGACGTCGTTGATGTTCACCGCGCCCGCGTTCAACTGGCGCGCAACACGTTCGGCACGATCCTTGTCCCGCGACCACACCGAGGCCGACAGGCCGTAGATCGAATCATTGGCCATACGAATGGCTTCCGCCTCGTTGGCCACCTTCATGACCGGCAGGGTCGGCCCGAAGGTCTCCTCGGTCATGCAGGTCATGGTGTGGTCGGCGTCGGCGATCACGGTCGGCTCGAACAGCGTTCCGACACCGGTCCGCTGACCACCGGTCGTGATCCGCGCGCCCGCCTTGACGGCGTCCTCGACATGGCTCTGCACGATCCGCGCCTGGCTCTCGTTGGCCAGTGCGCCCATGTCGTACTGCGGTTTACGGCCGTCCACGCCCTGGCGGATCTCCTTGACCGCGGCGGTCAGCTTGGTCACGAACTCCTCGTACACCGGCGCTTCCACGTACACCCGCTCGACCGAGATGCAGACCTGCCCGGCATTGAACATGCCGCCGTAGGCGATGCCGTACGCGGCACGGTCGAGGTCGGCGTCGGCCAGCACGATGGCCGGGTCCTTACCGCCCAGTTCGAGACTGAACGGGATCATCCGCTCGGTGGCCGCGGCGGCGATCTTGCGGCCGGTGGCGGTGGAACCGGTGAACTGGATGTAGTCCGCGGTCTCGACCACGGCCGCGCCCGTCGCACCCGCGCCGGTGACCACCTCGAACACCGGGGGAGCGCCGATCTCACGCCAGCCGCGCGCCAGCTCGACGGCCGAAAGCGGTGTCACCTCCGACGGTTTCAGGATGACGGCCGCACCGGCGGCCAGCGCCGGGATCACGTCGATGACCGGCATGGCCAGCGGGAAGTTCCACGGGGTGATCACGCCGACCACCTGGTACGGCCGGAACACGGTGGTCAGCTGCTTGACCCGGGCCAGCGGGCTGTGCGGCGAAGGGTGTTCGTCGGCAAGGAATTTCGCGGCCCGACGGGCGTAGTAGCCGGTCAGGTCGACCGAGAACGCGGGGTCGATGAGCGAGTCGACGCGGGCCTTGCCGGTCTCGGACTGCAGCACGTCGGCCAGGTGATCGGTGTTGTCCACCAACCAGTCCTGCAACTTGAGCAGCCACTCCTTGCGCCCCTCGGGGCCGATGGCCTCCCAGGCGGGCTGATGCGCGCGCAGTTCGCGGACCTTGGCGGCGACCGTCTCGGCCGAATCGATCGGCACCGTGCCCGTCAGCGCACCGGTCGCCGGATTGCGGATCTCGAGTTCGGTCGCCGGGGCTTCCGGCTTCTTGTCGGCCTTCACCGCGGTTCCGGCGGCCTTGCGGGTCCCGGTCTTGCGAGCGGTGCCCGCGGCGGGTTCGGTATTGGTCACGATGTGCCTTCCCCACGTGCGCTACGTTGCGACGGCGAGCTGTGTGGTAGCTCACTGGACTATGATCGTGACACAATTTCGGGGGTCGATGCTTGGCCAATCGGGTCAATTGTTCCGGTCGGTTTTGTGCTCTGGGTACAAGTTGAGAGGTTCGATATGGCGACGACGGTGAACAGCGCCGAGATCCGGCAGTGGATCGCGGACTTCGTCGCCGAAACCCTCCCCGCCGCCACCCTCGAAGAAGTCGTCACCCGCCTCGACAACGCGATCATCGCCCGCATCCCCGAATTGCGGGACCGCGATATGCGCCGCGACCTCGCCGCCAGCAGCCGCGCCCACGCGGTCGCCGTGCTGAGCGGCCTCACCCAGGACCGCATCGAATACCCGGTCCCCGAGGAAGCCCACGCCTTCGCCCGCACCGTCGCCCGCCGCGGCTACGACGTGCGGCTGCTGCTGCGCGTCTACCACCTCGGCCAGGAAGCCGTCATCGACTACATGACCGAGGTGCTCGAACAGCGGCAGCTGCCGCCGGACATCGAGAGATCCGTACTGCTGCGACTTTTCGACCGCACCACCCGCTGGGTCAGCACCTCGGTCGAAACCCTCACCGACACCTACATGGCCGAACGCGAACGCGGTCTGCGCGCCGCCTTCACCCAGCGCGCCGAACTGGTGCGCGCCCTGCTCGACGGTACCGACGTGGACATCGAAACCGCTTCCGCCAGGCTCGGATACCGGCTCGGGCAGCGGCACCTGGCCCTGGTGCTCTGGACCGACGAGGACGCCACCCCGCCCTTCCCGGACGGCAACGCGGCGGTGCGCCCGGACGTCGTCGCGCCGGGCCGGGACGGCACCGGCGAGGTGGTCGGCCTGCTGGACCGGATCGTCGCCCGCTACGCCGCGGCGCTGGGCAACGGCAGCCTGCTCACCGTTCCGTCCGGGGCGTCGGCGCTGTGGGCCTGGATCGGCCTGGACGGTGACCTGCCCGATGCGGCCGACCCGGCCTGGGCGGTGGACGCGCCCGTCCGGGTCGGCGTCGGCCTGCCCGCCCCGCACACCGCCGGATTCCGCGGCAGTCACCGCGAGGCGGTGGC
>NZ_JBSGBY010000112.1:0-17112 GCF_053601505.1 Nocardia sp. NPDC004722 | reverse complement strand
CATCTGCTGAAGCACCACTAAATTGCGAATCGAAGGTATTCCCATGACAAACAGTGGCAAATCGACACCGGAGGGTGTCGCGGTCCGTCGATCGCGCGACTTGAGCGATCTGCTCCTGGACCAGTTCTTCACCACGGGACTGATCTCGGAAATCGAGCGAATCACCGCCCGCGCACACCGGATTCGCATCACCGGCCAGGCGCTGCGGCAATCGGATTGGCAGCCCGGGCAGCACGTCCGGGTCGCGACCGGCGACAGCGCGGCCGACGGCGTACTGGCGCGGGTCGGTGACCTGCGCACGTACTCGGTGTGGCGTTTCGATCGCGACAACGGCGAACTGGACCTGTGCGTGCTCGATCACGGCGAGGGGCCGGGAGCCCGCTGGGCGCGCAATGCCGTTGTCGGCCAACGGGTTCGATTCCGCGGACCCGAAGGGTCCTTCACCCTGCGTCCCGGCGCGCCCTATCTCCTGTTCGCCGGTGAGGAGACCGCCTCGGTCGCGCTCGGGGCCATGCTCGGGGCGGTGCCCGCGGAGGTCGCCGTCTACGGCGCGATCGAAACGGCGACCGCCGCGGATCGCCTGCCGCTGCCCCGGTCGGCCGAGTTGACCCACCCGCTGCGCGGATCGGCATCGGCCGCTCGTTCGGAAATCCTGGTGGACGCGGTCCACGCGCTGGAGCTGCCGCCGACCCCGGGCGCGGCCTATATCGCCGGGGAGGCGCGCACCATCCAGATGATCGTGAAACACCTCGTCCACGAGCGGCATTGGCCGCGCCGCGCAATCCACACCAAGCCGTTCTGGACTCCGGGCCGCCGCGGCATGGACTGACAACCAGCCCGCTATCGGCCGGGTAACGGCGTCGACACGGTCGGTCCCGGTTCCGGTATTCCGTCCGGACATGGGCTATCCTCACGGCACACGTCATGTTCTGAGGTGGTTGACCGTGGAAACCCGCACCGCCGGGTTGGACCCGAGGCTGCAGCACGCAGCCATGAATATCGCCGGGCAGCTGCGCATGCGCCGCCGCTGCGACGATCGCGCCGCCACCAGCTGAAACCCCCCTCGACCGCCGGTCGTCCATTCGTGGACCGACCGGCGGTCTTTTGGCATACCCGGGTCGGGGTTTTCACATTTCACACACACGGATGGCACAACCATCCCCGGAGAAGGAGTTGATCGGCCATGTCGGCCAAAGGAAGCAAACTGTCGGCGTCGGCACTCAGAGATGCAGCGCCGACGCCGTACTGGACCGACCGGCCCGAACGGCCGGCCCCCACCGATCCACTGACCACCGCCACCGCGGCGGATCTGGCCGTCATCGGCGGCGGCTACAGCGGACTGTGGACCGCATTGCTGGCCAAGGAACGCAATCCCGGCACCGACGTGGTGCTGCTGGAATCCGGGCTGTGCGGGCACGCCGCCTCCGGCCGCAACGGCGGATTCTGCTCCGCCAGCCTCACCCACGGCCTGGCCAACGGCCTGGAACGCTTCCCCGACGAGATCGACCAACTCGAGCGCCTCGGCCGCTCCAACCTCGACGATATCGAGAAGGCCATCCTCCGCTACGGCATCGACTGCGACTTCGAGCGCACCGGCGAGATGGAGGTCGCCACCGCGCCGCACGAGATCGACTGGCTGCGCGAAAGTCACGACGCGGCCGAATCACTGGGCTACCGCACCGAATTGCTGGACGCCGGGCAGGTGCAGGGCATGGTGCACTCCCCCACGTATCTGGGCGGGTGGTGGGATCGCGACGGGGTCGCCATGCTCGATCCCGCGCGACTGGCGTGGGGATTGCGGCGGGCCTGCCTCGAGGCGGGCGTGCGCATCTACGAAGGCACTCCCGTGCAACGCATTTCGAAATCCTGCGCGGGCACGCTGACCCTGCACACCCCGCACGGTGAGCTGCGCGCGCCCCGGGTCGCGTTGTGCACCAGCGCTTTCGCGGGACCGCTGCCCAAGGTGTCACGCCATGTGGTGCCCGTCTACGACTACGCGCTGATGACCGAACCGCTGACCGCCGAACAGCTCGACAGCATCGGCTGGCACACCCGCATGGGTCTCGGCGACGCCTCCTACCGGTTCCACTACTACCGGCTGACCAGCGACAATCGCATCCTGTTCGGCGGCTACGACGCGATCTACCACTTCGGCAACCGCATCGCCCCGACCCTCGAGCACAACGAGGCCACCTTCGAAACCCTGGCGGCGCACTTCTTCCAGACCTTCCCGCAACTCGACGGGCTGCGCTTCACCCACCGGTGGGGCGGGGTCATCGACACCTGCGGGCGCTTCTGCGCCTTCTTCGGCTCGGCCTACAAGGGCAAACTCGTCTACGCCGCCGGGTACACCGGCCTCGGCGTGGGCGCGACCCGCTTCGGCGCGGAGGTCATGCTCGACCGGCTCTGGAACCTCGACACCGAACGCACCCGCCTGCGCCTGGTGCGCTCCCGCCCGCTGCCGCTGCCCCCGGAACCGTTGCGCTCCGCGGGAATTCACCTCACCCGGTGGTCGCTGGCCCGCGCCGACGCCCACCAGGGGCGGCGCAACCTGTGGCTCAAGACCCTCGACTACACCGGATTGGGGTTCGACAGCTGAGCGAAACAGGTTGCGACACACGATCACACGGTCGCGCGCAGGATCAGGACGGTGATCTCACTGGGGGCGAACAGGCGCAGCTGCGGACCCCAGAAGCCGGTGCCGCGGCTGGTGTAGAGCTGGGTGTGCTCGCCGTGGCGCGACAGGCCCGCCACCACCGGCTGGTCGAGGCGGACCAGGTAGCGGAACGGCCAGATCTGGCCGCCGTGGGTGTGGCCCGAAATCTGCAGGGCCACACCGGCGGAGACCGCGTCGGTGACCTGCTTGGGCTGATGCGCCAGCAGGACCACCGGCAGCGCCGGATCGGCTCCGGCCAGGGCGGTGCGGATGTCGGGGCCGTGGCCGGGCAGGGCCGCGCCGGTGGGGTCGTCGATGCCCGCGAGCACCAGGCTGTCACCGTTGCGGGTGATGACCTGGTGTTCGTTGCGCAGCGGCCGCCAGCCCAGCCCGGACATGTGGTCGATCCAGCCGGGGGCGTCACCGAAGTACTCGTGGTTGCCGGTGATGTAGTAGCGGCCGTACTCGGCCTCGACCTTGCCCAGCGGATCCACCTGCGCCTTGCGCGCGGCCACCGAACCGTCGGCGATATCGCCCGCGTGGCAGGCGATATCGGGGCGCTGCGCGTTGACCTCGTCGACCACCCGCTCCGACCAGCGCAGCCGATCCGTCGCGGCGAAATGCGTGTCGGTGACCACGACCAGGCGCAGACCGTCCAATCCCGCACCGAGATTCGGAATGTCGACCTCGACCGTGCGCACCCGCGGCAAGCGCCGCGCCTCGTAGATCGCGTACGCGGTGAGCACCGCCCAGACCGCCAGCACCCCGACCGCCACGACGCGCGAGCGGGCCGGATCGTCCACGCCCGCGACCGCGAGCACCCCGCGCACCAGCGCGCCGATCGCCGACCAGGTGAACCCCACCCACATCACGCCCAGCAGCGTGTCGCCGATCAGGGACGCGGCATCCGACTGCCGGGGGCCGTGCCCGAGCAGCATGCCCGCGGGCAGCGCCAGATAGCCGAGCGCGAACACCGCGGTGCCCAGCCAGAACGCGGGGCCCGACAGGGTGGTGTACACCAGCAGCCACCACGGCAGGGCGAACAGGAGCGCGGGAATCACGAGGAACAGAACCGCGCGCGGAACGTACTTCACGGGAGATCATCCTTGTCGGACCGAAAGCGCCGGATTCGGCGTGCCATCCAACGTACCGTGCCCATCCGGAAGGATGATCTCCCGTGACCGATCAGACCCGGGGAGCGCCCAATCTCGACGACATCTCCAAGCGGATCATCGCCGAACTCCAGGAGGACGGGCGGCGGGCCTACGCCACCATCGGCAAAACGGTCGGGCTCTCGGAAGCGGCCGTCCGCCAGCGCGTACAGAAGCTCGCCGACGCCGGAGTCATCCAGATCGTGGCCGTCACCGACCCCCTCCAGGTCGGCCTCTTCCGCCAGGCCATGATCGCCATCACCGTCGACGGCCCGGTGCAGCCGGTAGCCGACACCCTCGCCGCCATCGAGGAGATCAACTACGTAGTGGTCTGCGCGGGCCGCTACGACATCCTCTGCGAAGCCGTCTGCCCCGACGACGAAGCCCTACTCGACCTGGTCTCCAACCGGATTCGCGGCCTGGCCGGAGTCCGGCACGCCGAAATCATGGTGTACCTGAAACTCCGCAAACAGACCTACAAGTACGGGACTCGTTAGCCCGCGTTGGATCCCGGCCAAAAGCACGCCGGGATGACCGGGAGATGCGCTCCGGCGGCTAATCGGTTGTGAGGGAGGCGATTTCGGCGGAGAGGTTCACACGGGCGGCGGATTCGTAGCGCGCCCGCGCGATCGGGGTGCGGAACAGGTCCGGCTGTTCGGCCAGGGCCTTGAGCACCGCGGCGCGGCCGGGGCGGAAGAGGTTGTCGGGGACGTGGGCGTATTCGGCGCGGACGTTGTCGGCGTAGGCGGCGTAGGTGGCCGGGTCGGCGGCGAGGATGGCGAGGTCGGCGTCGCAGAGGACGGCGCCGTTGCGGTCGGCGGGGTCGGGGTGGTGGCCGCCGGTGAGGCGGACCAGGCGGGCCACCTCGGCGATCGTGGCCGCGTCGACACCCAGTGCGGGCAGGGTGGTTTCGGCCAGGCGGGCGCTGGCCTCCTCGTTGTCGCCGCCGTCCATGGCGTAGACGGCGTCGTGGAAGAAGGCGGCGTAGCGGACGGCGTCCAGGTCGTCGGCGTCGGCGGCGAGGTCGTCGATCACCGTGAGCATGGCGGCCAGGTGCTCGACGGTGTGATAGCGGCGGTGCGGCTCGCTGTAGCGGCGGACCAGATCCTCGCCCACCGTGCGTGCTTGCGGCCCGGCCAATTTCGTCCAACGGTCCAGCAGATCCGCGTGCAGGCTATTCCCCATCGGGGCAGTGTGACCGAACTTCGGTCCGGAGAAAACCCCTTCGGCACGGTGGTTTTCGCCACGGTGACGGCTCAGGCGGGACCGAGGGTGAGGTAGCGCTGAATGGTCGGCCCGATATCGGCCACCACCTGCTCGTGGGTGAGCGCCACCACCGGGGGCAGTCGCAGGACGTAGCGGCACAGCGCGAGTCCCAGGATCTGGGTGGCGATCAAACCTGCCCGGCGCGGCGCGTCCGCCGGATCACCGAAGCGCAGCACGGCGGGCATGAGCTGACCGGTGAAGACGCCGCGCATCCGCTCGTGCACCTCCTCGTCGGTCACCGCCGACCGCATCAGGGTGAGCAGGATGGCGCTGGTCGGCGGCTGCTCCCACAGCTCCAGAAAACGACCGGCCAGCAGCGCGCCCAGCGAATCCGGGTCCGCCGCGGCCAGATCCGGCAGTTCCAGGTCGACATCCAGTGCGGCGTCGAACAATCCGTCCTTGTTGCCGTAGTAGCGCATCACCATCGAGGGATCGATGCCGGCGTCGGCGGCGATGGCGCGAATCGTCGCCTTCCGATAGCCGTCCTCGGCGAAGCGGTGGCGGGCGGCCTCCAGAATGGCGGCCCGGGTGGCGTCCGAACGCCGGGGAGTCGACTCCACATTCATGCCTACGAGTGTAGGCCAACATCTGTTGACGCCCGGCGGAACGGTACGAAGCGGTTGAATTGGGACATGTCGATGCACCCCCGCCGCTGGACGCCGCCCAAGGCGACGCCGCGCGCCCACGCCAGCCACAGCGAACCCCCGATGCCGCCGCCGCGGCGGATCGACGTGCCCGGCACGGGTCCGGAGGATGTCGTGGTCGCCGCCGACGGCAGGGTCATCTCCGGACTCGCCGACGGCACGCTGGTGGCGGTGGATCCGCGCGACGGGGCGGTCGAGCGGATCGGGCACACCGGCGGACGGCCGCTCGGGCTGCACGCGAATCCCGATGGGTCACTGCTGATCTGCGACGCCGACCGCGGGCTGCTGCGGCTGGACAAGCCGGGCGGGCAGTTCGAGGTGCTGGTGTCCGAGGTGGACGGGGTGCCGTTGAACTTCACCAGCAATGTGGTCGCCGACGGCGACACGATCTACTTCTCCGAGTCGACCCGGCATTGGAAGCTCGAGCGGTACATGGGCGACATGATCGAGCACTCCGAGACCGGGCGGCTGCTGCGCCGCAATCCGGACGGCAGCGTCGAAACGCTTGTCGACGGACTGAAATTCGCCAATGGCATCATGCTGGCCCCGGACCGCTCGTGCGTGCTGGTCGCCGAGACCGGCGGCTACAGCATCACGCGCTACTGGCTGAGCGGGCCGAAGGCGGGCACCCACGACTACTTCACCGAGAACCTGCCCGGCTTCCCCGACAATATGGGCCTCGGCAGCGACGGGCTGATCTGGGTGGCGTTGGTGACCCCGCGAAATCCATTGCTGGACACCCTGCTTCCGCTGCCCGGTGTGCTGCGGCAGCTGGTGTGGGCGATTCCCGAACGCCTGCAACCGAAACCGGCGCGCACCGTGTGGGTGCAGGCGTTCGACTTCGACGGCAGGCTGGTGCACGACCTGCAACGCGAGGGGACCGACTACGCCATGGTCACCGGGGTCGCCGAACAGGACGGAAAGATCTACCTGGGCAGTCTGTCCGAATCGGCGATCGCGGTCACCTCGCTGCCGGCACCCTAGTTCTTTTGAGCCTCGTCCTGGGCGTGCTGGGCTTGGGCCAGTTGGGCGGGGGTGTAGCGCAGGGTCAGGGCGAGCAGGCCCATGATGGCGGTGCCGAGGGCGCACACCAGCAGGACGAAGGTGTAGCCGTGGCCGAGCGCGTCGATCGCGTGCTGCGACATCTCGCTCACCTTGCCCTTCGCGCTCTTGTCCAGCGACAGCGTGCGCGACAGGGCAACCGGGCTCAGGATGCCGACCGCGAACGGGGTGCCCATGTTCATGAACATCTGCCCGACCGCCGACAGCGGGCCGATATGGGCCATATCCACGCCGACCAGCACGCACAGCGGCAGGATCACGATGGCGACGCCGATACAGAAGCCGACGATCGACATCATGACCAGCAGCGTCGGGAAGTAATCGGCCGAACTGTCCAGGGTGGAACCGAAATACAGCGCACCCGACAGCACCGCCGCCGCGGCCAGCAGCAGCCAGCGCGCCTTGACGTACATGCACGCCTTGGACGCCACCGCCGTGCCGACGCCCGCGCCGAGGGTGAACGGGATGCTGGCCAGACCGGCCTGCAAAGGGCTGTAGCGCAAGACGTTCTGCAGGAACTGGGCCACGAAGAAGGTGGTCGCGCCGAGCACGCCGGAGGCCAGGAAGATGGCGGCGAAGGTGATCACGCGATCGCGGCTGTCGAACAGCGACCACGGCAGCAGCGGGTTCTTCACGTCGCGCTCGGCGAAGACGAACACGAGCAGCAGGACGAAGCCGCCGATCAGGGTGCCGAGGATGACCGGAGAGTTCCAACCCATTTCGGGTCCCTCGGTCGCGCCGAACACGATCGACACACACGCGAGCGTGCCCAGGATCGCGCCGCGCACGTCCATCGACATGCGGTGGTGCTCGGTGTCGCGGAGCTGGTAGATCGCGCCCCACACGATGAGCGCGCCGATCGGCACATTGATCCAGAAGATCCAGCGCCAGTCGACCTGGGTGAGCGCGCCACCGATGACCAGACCGCCGACCGAGCCGACGCCGACCATGGATCCGAAGATGGCCACGGCCTGGTTACGGGCCGGGCCGGGCGCATAAGTGCTGGCCACCAACGCGAACGCGGTCGGCGCGGCGATCGCGGCGCCGGTGCCCTGCAAGGCGCGGGCGGCGATCAGCCACGCTTCGTTCTGCGCGGTACCGCACAGGGCCGAGGCGAGCGTGAACAAGGCGACACCGAGGATCAGCATCCGCTTGCGGCCGAACGAGTCGCCGAGTCGCCCACCCAGCAGCATCAGCCCCGCGAACGGGAGCCCGTAGGCGGTGACCGTCCACGCGCTGCCCGCACTGGACAGGCCCAACTGCTCCTGTAGTCGGGGCAGCGCCAAGATCATGACCGTGCCGTCGAGCACGACCATCAGCTGCAGCCCGCTGAGGACGAGAATGGCGAGCCCGAACGCCCGCTTGGTTACCGGATACTGCATCGTCGCAGCGGGGTTATCGAGCACCCGCCCACTGTAGTGGAGATGCCAACTCTCGGAAGCTCTCAGGGGCTTCGCCCCCGAACCCCCAGGAGCATTCGTGGGGGCTGCGCCCCCACACCCCCACGGGGAGAGGCGGGGGCGATGCCCCCGAACCCCCGATAACCCACCGAAGAGCTTCCGAGAGCCGCCGCCGGAGCCCCGAAAGGCTGCGCCGGACCTCTGAAGAGTGTGTCGTCGCTCGGCGCCGAACTCGTGTTACTCGCCGTCCGGTGCGCCTGCGGTGAAGCCGGCGGTGGGGCCGATGACGATGATCGCCGGCGGGCGGATGCCTTCTGTGCGGACGCGTTCGGCGATGGTGGAGAGATCCGCGCGCAGGACGCGTTGGGTGCGGAGGCTGCCTTCCTGGATCACGGTGGCCGGGGTTTCGGGGGCGCGGCCGCCGGACATGAGGGCGTCGGCGAACTTTTCGATGCGTTCGACGGCCATCAGTAGGACGATGGTGCCGCGGAGTTTGGCCAGGGCGGGCCAGTCGACCAGGGAGTCGGGGTGATCCGGGGCCACGTGGCCGCTGACCACGACGAATTCGTGGGTGACGCCGCGGTGGGTGACGGGGATGCCCGCCAGGGCGGGGACGGAGATGGCGCTGGTGACGCCGGGGACGACGGTCACCGGGATGCCCGCGTCGACGCAGGCTTCGAGTTCCTCGTAGCCGCGGCCGAAGACGTAGTTGTCGCCGCCCTTGAGGCGGACGACGAACTTGCCCGCCTTCGCGCCCTCGATGAGGGCGGCGTTGATATGTTCCTGGGCCATGGCGCGGCCGTAGGGGATCTTGGCGGCGTCGATGACCTCGACGTCGGGGCCGAGTTCGGCCAGCAGCTCCGGCGGCGCGAGGCGGTCGGCGACAACGAGATTCGCGCGGGCCAGCAGGCGGCGGCCGCGCACGGTGATCAGGTCGGGATCGCCGGGGCCGCCGCCGACCAGGGCCACGCCGGGGGTGACGGGGGCCGAATCATCGGTCACCACACCGGATTGCAGGGCTTCGAGGAGCGCGTTGCGCACGGCGGCCGAACGACGGTGCGCGCCACCGGCGAGCACACCCAGGGTCATGCCGTCGTAGCGGGCGGTCGCCGGGGTGACGGCGGTGCCGAGGCGGGCGGTGTCGGCGCGCACGCAGAACACGCGGCGGCGGGTGGCCTCCGCGACCACGGCCGCATTGGTCTCGGGTTCGTCGGTGCAGGCCATCGCGTACCAGGCGCCGTCCAGATCGCCATCGGCGTAGGCGCGCAACTCCACGGTGAGCTGTCCGGAGGTGGCCATGCCCTCCACCGCCGGGGTCACCTCGCGGCTGATCACGTGCACGTCCGCGCCGGAGGCGATGAGCAGTCCGAGGCGGCGCTGTGCGACCGTGCCGCCACCGACCACGACCACGCGGCGGCCGTTCAGATCGAGGCCGACCAGGTAGTTCGGATCACCGGTCGGGGCTTGCGAATCCGGAACCGGCTGGTCATCGGGGGTGGCTGAGGCGTTCTGCACAAGGATTGAGCCTACGGCGTGCCCGGCGGCACCCGGCAATCGCCCGGCGGCCGTCCAGCAAACCGACGTGCGATCGAGAGGAACTTCACCGTGGGCCCGATCCCGCGAGGAGATCGGGCCGTCTTGCGACGCGAACCCGCCGACCGTTCTTATGCTCAATAGCTATGAACCGCTGCGCCGCGCTGATTCGCAGTCTCCTGCTCGCCGCGCTGTTCGTCTTCGGAGTGCCGGTGGCGGCGCACGCGGATTCGACAGTGGAATCGACCTTTTCGCAGCCGGGGCCGTGGGCGGTGACCGCGCGACACGCCTTCACCTGCTGCGACTCCACCGGCGCGGCCTACGACATCTGGTATCCGACCGACCTGGGCGCCAACGGGTTCCGGCATCCCGTCCTCACCTGGGGTGACGGCACCAACGCGCATCCGAGCCAATACGACTACCTGCTGCGGCATTTCGCGTCGTGGGGATTCGTGGTGATCGCCACCGAGAACGCGGCCACCGGATCCGGCGTCGACATCGCCGGGGCGGTCGACAAACTGCTGGCACTGGCGGCGGATCCGGCCAGCGTGTTCCACGACCGGCTGGACGCGAACGCGATTGGGGCGGTGGGCCACTCGCAGGGTGCGACGGGTGTCCTGAACGCCATGGCGAATTCCGGCGGCCGCATCCGCACCGCGATCCCGATCGAACTGCCCGCGCAGATCTGGTGCCTGACCGGAGCGTGCGCGGACACCGGCCGGATCACACAGGGTTCGGTGTTCTTCGTGAACGGTTCGGCCGACACCGTCATCTCGCCCTCCGAGCAGGCAGTGCCC
Organism: Nocardia sp. NPDC004722; assembly: GCF_053601505.1. Classification (NCBI taxonomy): domain Bacteria; kingdom Bacillati; phylum Actinomycetota; class Actinomycetes; order Mycobacteriales; family Nocardiaceae; genus Nocardia; species Nocardia sp. NPDC004722. The sequence continues at coordinate 6,603 of NZ_JBSGBY010000112.1, read as the reverse complement.
CGGCAGGTGGCCGGACTCGAGTCCGAGCACGCCTACTACGACGCGGTGCCCGCCGGAATCCCCAAGGCGTGGGGGACGCTGGTCGGGCCGGATCACAATGATGTGCAGGGCCAACCGGATTGCGCGAACGCCTCCTGGCCCTGCACCTCCGGCGTCGCCGGCTACCTCGGCTATCCGACCGCCTGGCTGGCCGCGCGGCTGCTCGGCGACGAGGCCGCCCGGCGCGCGTTCGCCCCGGGCGGCGAGTTCACGACGCCGAATCCGTTGTGGACCAACCAGACCGACGACCTCACTCCCCCATGACCTTGCCGAAGTTCGCGTCCTCCTGGATGAGGTGCAGGCCGCGGCCCTGCCGCAGGGGAAGGCTGCCGAGATCCACCTGATCGAGCGCGATGGTGACCGCGTGCCCGTCCAGCTGACCGTCGAGCACCAGGCGATTCGGCGTCGGCCGCGTGTAGGTAAGCTCCGCCAGGGCGGTGTCCGACTTGGCGGAGTGCAGCACCAATCGGTGTGCGCCGGTGTCGATCTGCGCGCCGAGGGCGGTCAGCTCGTCGTCCATGCGCTGTACCACGGCCGCCTTGGGCTGATCGAAGACCAGTCGCCGCCACCGGGTCTCATCGGTGAGCAGCGGCGGCACCGCCTGGCCGTCGCGAGTGAAGTCGGTGACCGTCCAGATGCCGTAGAGCTCGGATTTCGCGCTCCCGGCACCGTATTCGTGCCAGCCCTGCCAGCCCTGCCAGATATCGCCGACCGACATCCAGACCGCGAGCAGCACCTGGAGCGCGGCGGCGACGCGCACCGCCCGGCGGCCGTGGAACGGTTGCGGGGTGGCCTCGGGACCGGCGGCACGGCCCGTCAACACCGCTGCCAGGCGCGGCAGTTCGGGTGCCAGCAGGACCAGGCACAGCAGCATCAGGTGGAACGACAGCAGCTTCACCGGGACGTCGAAGGTCATGTTCAGCACCCACACCTGCGCCATGCTCACCAGGCTCAGCAGCACGCCCGCCAAGCGGGTGCGCGGCAGCAGCAACAGCAGACCGCCCAGCACCTCGGCGGCGCCGAGCAGGCTCTCGTACACGGGTGACACGCCGACCTGGGTCCACAGCACGCCCATGGGCGCGAAATCACCGAACGGCGTCAGCAGGGTGGTGAGCGCGGGCTGCGGCATCTGCGTCGGAATCGCCTTGGCGAAGCCGTATCCCAGCATCTGACCGGCCAGGCACAGCCGGATGAAGAGCAGGAACCAGGCCGACAGCCGCCGGTAGTCGCCGCGGCGGCGGTCCAGCAGCGTCCACAGCACCGTGCCCGACAGCGCGATCACCAGAACGCAGAACACCAGGACCCACAGGATGGCCTGATCGCCGCTGCCGGTCTCGTGCAGGACCAGATCGGTGCGGAACACGGTGTGGCCGACCCATTTCACCAGCGGCGTGGACAGGTCGAGCCAGTAGCGGAACCAGTCGTCGGGCAGCCAGCGCGTCAGCGGCCCGAGGAAGGCGAACAGCGGTTGCGGATAGAACACGCAGAACAGCCCGAAGTACAGGAACGCGAAGCGGAACAGGATGCGCCCGGCCGGATTCCAGGACCGTGCGGGCGCGGTGGGCCGGTCATCCGCCGTGATAGCGATATCGATTGACTGCACGCCTCGACGCTAGGGATCCGGGCCCCTCCGCGCCTCCGGTTCCACCCCTGAGCCGACCCGGAATATGCCTGATAGGAACTACTTCTCGAGGCGTACGTACCAGCACGACCAACCCTGAGTGACCAACCAGCATCCCGGTGACCGGTACTGGTGAAACAGGTCGCCCCGATCCCCTTACGGACGCATTTAGAACGGGTTACATTTCCCTCAACGTGCAGACCGGGCTTACCACAGCGGCAACTCGCCCGCACCGTGAATCCGGCGACACGCACCGCTACACCCGTGCAGGGAGGACCTCATGACTTCGGCCAACGCCGATCCCAACCAGCGGATGGAACTCACCGTCTCCGACCAGAATCTCGACGAACTCGCGGACGAACTCGCGCAGTGGCTCGGGACCAAGGTCGACGCCGACGAGCAGCCGCGGGTCACCTCGATCACCCGCCCGCAGGCGGGTGGCATGTCGAGCACCACGCTGCTCTTCGATGCCGAGTGGACCGAAAAGGGCGAAGCGGCCGGTGGCTCTTTCGTCGCGCGGCTGGCGCCCGACGCGAACTCCTTCCCGGTATTCGAGAACTATGATCTGGCAACGCAATTCGCCGTGATCGCCGGGGTCGCCGAGGCGACCGATCTGCCGGTGCCGCCGCTGGCGTGGCTCGAGACCGGCACCGACAATGTGCTGGGCGCACCGTTCTTCGTCATGCGGCGGGTGAACGGTCGTGTGCCCGAGGACAATCCGCCGTACGTGTTCCTCGGCTGGCTCTACGACGCCACTCCGGAGCAGCGGCATCAGGTGACCCGCCACACCGTCGAGATCATCGCCAAGGTGCATTCGATTCCGGATCCGGCGCAACGGTTTCCGATGTTCGACGGCGAAGGCCCCGCGCTGCGCAGGCACTTCGACGCGCAGAAGGCGTGGTACGACTGGGCGCTGGCGCGTGACGGCTACCGGATTCCGCTGCTGGAGCGCACCTTCCAGTGGCTGGAGGACAACTTCCCCACCGATACCGGACCCGACGTGCTCAGCTGGGGCGATGCCCGGCCGGGCAATGTCATGTTCGACGAATTCGATCCGGTCGCGGTGCTGGACTGGGAGATGGCGGCGATCGGCCCGCGCGAACTCGACATCGCCTGGACCATTTTCATCCACCGGTTCTTCCAGGACATCGCCACCCGCTTCGACCAGCCCGGTCTGGCCGACTACATGCGGCGCGAGGACGTGGAGAAGCTGTACGAGGACGTCGCGGGGCACGCGCCGCGCGATATGGACTGGTACCTCATGTATTCCGCGCTGCGGCACGGCATCGTGATGGCCCGGATCCGCCGCCGGATGATCCACTTCGGCGAGGCGGGCGACAACGACGACCGCGACGACTACGTGATGCACCGCCAGTTGCTGGAAGCCATGCTCGACGGCACCTACTCGTGGGATTGAGAGATGACGCAGAATCAGATCAACTCGCTCGACGAATACCCGATCCACCAGACCCCGCTGTCCATGTCGCGGGTCGGGACCAGCGATCGGAACTTCTACGACCGCAACTACTTCAACGCCCTCGACAAGGGCAGTGACACCTTCTTGGTGACCGGGTTCGGCGTGTACCCGAACCTCGGCGTCACCGACGCCTTCGCCACCGTGCGCCGCGGCGACACCCAGCGCGCGGTGCGCTTCTCCGACGCGCTCGCCGAGCGCAGCCTGGAGCCGAAGGTCGGCGGGTTCCGCATCGAGATCGTCGAACCGCTGCAGAAGCTGCGGGTGGTGTGCGAGCACGACGACCTGTCCTTCGACCTCACCTGGGAGGGTTCCTTCCCGGCGGTGGCCGAGCAGCCGCACACCATTCTCACCGGCGTGCACCGGCCGATCATCGACGCGCAGCGCTTCGCGCAGCTCGGAACCTGGTCGGGCACACTGAATGTCGACGGCAGCGATATCGCCGTGGACCCGTCCGCGTGGTGTGGCTCGCGCGACCGCTCCTGGGGCATCCGCCCGGTCGGCGAATCCGATCACCCGGGTCGCTTGGCCTCCGAACCGTCCGAGGGCTTCTGGTGGCTGTACGTGCCGCTGCTGTTCGACGAGTTCTCGATCATCATCATCGTGCAGGAGGAGCCCAACGGCTTCCGCACCCTCAACGACGCCACCCGGGTGTGGAAGGACGGCCGCGTCGAGCAATTGGGTTGGCCGCGTGTGCATCTGACCTACAAGCCCGGCACCCGCATCCCGACCAAGGTGCGCCTGGACCTCACCACCGGCGAGGGCAAGCCCCTGGAACTCGAGGTCGAGGCGGGCACCTTCATGGCGCTCAATGTCGGCTGCGGCTACGGCGGCGACCCGGACTGGCAGCACGGGCAGTGGAAGGGCCGCGAGTGGGTCGAGAGCAAGCTCTACGACCTGACCGACCCGGCCATCGCGGGCCGTATCCCGTTCGGTGTCATCGATCACGTGGGCAAGGCCCGCTGCGGTGACGCCGAGGGCTGGGGCCTGTTCGAGCACGGCACCATGGGCCGCCACGACCCGACCGGCTTCGCCGACTGGGGTTCGGTCGCGCCCTAGGGTCCAGCGCCCCCGATACTCGCGGCCACCGTCGGATTCCAACCACACGACGGCGGCCGCGGGCTCGCACCCCGAGACCGGGTGTCGTACCGATCGAGTACGACACCCGGTCTCGTACTGCATCCGCAGTACTCGCGACGGCCTCCTCGGCGACGATGTGGACTACAGACCCGCTCGGCGAGCCTGGTCACCATGGCCAAATTCTTGTACCGGGTGGGCCGCTTCGCCTTCGAGAAGCGCCGCCTCGTCGTCCTGCTGTGGTTGGGCATCCTGGCCGCCGCCGTGGTCGGCGCGGCCAGTGGCCCCACCCCGCCCCCCGATTCCTTCTCCATACCCGGCACCGAATCGCAGCAGGCGTTCGACCTGCTCGGCGAGCGGTTCCCGGGCACCAAATCCGATGGGGCGCAGGCCCGTATCGTGTTCGTCGCACCCGACGGACAGCAGATCACCTCCGACGCGAACAAGGCGAAGGTCGAGCAGATCATCGCGAACGCGTCGGGCGGCGGCCAAGCGAAGGGCGTGCTCGACCCCTTCCAGACCGGGGCGGTGAGCAAGAACGGCACCACCGCGTACGCGACCGTCAGCTACGGCGCGACCAGCGCGGACCTCACCGACACCACCAAGAACGCCCTCACCTCGGCGGTCGACCAGGGTCGGGCCGACGGTCTCACCGTCGAGATCGGCGGCACGGCTTTGCAGGCCAAGCCCGATATGGGCGGGGCCACCGAGGTGATCGGCCTGGTGATCGCGGCGATCGTGCTGATGATCACCTTCGGCGCGGTCGCGGCCGCCGGACTGCCGCTGCTGACCGCGCTGATCGGGCTCGGGGTGGGCATCGCCGCCATCATGGCGATCGGCATGTCGACCACCACGACCACTCTCGCCATGATGCTCGGGCTCGCGGTCGGCATCGACTACGCGCTGTTCATCGTGTCGCGCTATCGCACCGAGCGCCGCGAGGGGTACGGCCCCGAGGAAGCCGCGGGGCGTGCGGTCGGCACCGCCGGATCCGCGGTGGTCTTCGCGGGCCTCACCGTGGTCATCGCGCTGGCCGGGCTGTCCGTGGTCGGTATTCCGATGCTCACCAAGATGGGCCTGGCCGCGGCGGGCACCGTCGCCGTCGCCGTCACCGTCGCGCTGACCCTGCTGCCCGCGCTGCTCGGGTTCTTCCAGAAGGCCGTGCTGCCCAAGGCGTTCCGCAAGAGCCTGCGCGACGACGAGGTGCCCGAACGCCACGACGCGAAGCCGAACATGGGCACCCGGTGGGCCCGGTTCGTCATCCGGCGACCGGTCGCGGTGCTGGTATTGGGCCTGCTCGGGCTGGGCGCGCTGGCATTGCCGGTGAGCAGCCTCGAACTCGGTATCCCCGGCGACGAATCGCAGCCGACCTCGACGACACAACGCCGCGCCTACGACGATCTCGCGGCCGGATTCGGAGCGGGCTTCAACGGGCCGCTGTCGATCGTCGTCGACGCCAAGGGCGCACCCGACCCGAAGGCCGCCGTCGACCAGGCCGCGGCGACCTTGGCCGCCACGCCCGGCGTCGTCTCCGTCACGCCCGCCATGTTCAATCAGGCCGGGGACACGGCCATGCTGACCGCGATTCCGGCGACCGGTCCGGCCGCGACCGCGACCAAGGATCTGGTGGGCACGCTGCGCGGCGAGGCCGACGGGCTGAAGACCGCGACCGGCGCGACCATGCTGGTCACCGGGACCACGGCGATGAATATCGATCTCTCGCAGAAGATGCAGGACGCGCTGCTGCCGTATCTGGCGGTCGTGGTCGGGCTGGCGGTCATCCTGCTGATGCTGGTGTTCCGGTCCATCGCGGTGCCGATCAAGGCGGCGCTCGGGTTCCTGCTGTCGGTCGGCGCGGCCTTCGGCGTGATCGTGGCCGTATTCCAATGGGGTTGGCTGGCAAGCCTGCTCGGCGTGCACCAGACCGGACCGATCATGAGCATGATGCCGATCTTCCTGATCGGCGTGGTGTTCGGCCTCGCCATGGACTACGAGGTCTTCCTGGTGACCCGCATGCGAGAAGCCTTCGCGCACGGCCAGAGCGCCGAGGACGCCATCGCCACCGGATTCCAGCACAGCGCCCGGGTGGTGGTCGCGGCGGCGGCCATCATGATCGCGGTGTTCTCCGGCTTCATCGGCGGCGGCGAAGCCATGATCAAGATGATGGGTCTGGGTCTCGCGGCGGCGGTGTTCTTCGACGCCTTCGTGGTCCGCATGACCATCGTCCCGGCGGTGCTGGCGCTGCTCGGCGACAAGGCGTGGTGGCTGCCGCGCTGGCTGGACAAGCTCCTGCCCAATGTCGACGTCGAGGGCGAGAGCCTGGCCCGTCGCGAACCGGAGCAGGAGCGCGAACCCGCGCTCGTCTGAGGTTCGGGTGAGATGAGGTCGCGTC
>NZ_JBSGBY010000111.1:0-17134 GCF_053601505.1 Nocardia sp. NPDC004722 | reverse complement strand
TCGTTGCAGAACGCGCTAGTTCGTGCGCCGGTGGTCGATCACGATGCGCTGCTGCTAGACCAGATCGCGGTGACGCCGACACCACAATGGTGTTGATGATGCCCTTGGCGGCCGTGCGCGAGGCGTCGTGCGTCTCCTCCGACATATGCGCCGAGGCGTCGTAACCGGTGAACGTGTACTGCGCGTGCAGCAGTCCGAGCAGGAAACTGAAGGCGACGCCGCCGAATCCGATGGCGCTGTTGTCGACCGTCTTGGTGAACACGAACCCGACGCTCTGATGGTGATTCGCGCCGAAACCGAGCACCAGCACGAACAACGCGACGCCACCCACGTGCCACCAGGCCGACACATTGTTGATGACCGCCGACAGGTGCGGGCCGATGGCGTTCAGGATCGCGTGCAGCACGATGATTCCCGCGAACACCGCGAAGATGGCATTGCGGTCGGTGCCGATGTCCCAGCCGATCACATTGAGCACCACGGTGGTGAAGATCGCCGCGCCGTAGTCGATGGCCGCGGTCACCGCGATCTGCCCGATCAGATTGAACCAGCCGGTGAACCAGCCCCACACCGGTCCGCCCAATTCCGAAGCCCACCAGTACAAGCCGCCCGACGTCGGATACGCCGACGCCAATTCGGCCATGGCCAGGCCCACGAACAACACCATCACCGATACCAGCGGCCAGCCCCACGCCATGGTGATCGGGCCGCCGTTCTGCAGGCCGATCCCATAACTGGCGAGACCGCCGGTGAGAATCGAGACGATGGTGAAACTGATGGCGAAGTTGGAGAATCCGGACCAGGATCGCGCCAATTCCTGTTTGTAACCGAGTTCGGCGAGCCGCCGTTCATCGTCACCGGATCGAGGCTGGGTTGCGGTCATACGTGCTCCCAAGTGAAAACACCGCCCTCACACGGTGTTTGCCAGGAGCCCAGTGTGCGGGAATCCGCCCCCGCTCGCAGGGCAACGCCGAAACTCCTTACCCGCCGTAGCGACCTGGCCGCTGGTAGGGCCGGTGCCGAATCGGCCTGTGAGGTCAGTGCGCGCGGAGACCGGCGGTGGTGACGGCGACCAGGCGGGTGAGCGCGGCGTCGGAGGTTGCCTCGGCGGCGGCCGAGAGGGCGTGCAGGCAGTAGGCGGCCAGTTCGTGCGGTGGGGTGTCGGTGCGGAGTTCGCCCGCGGCGGCGGCTTCCTCGATGAGGTGGGCGATCAGGTCGCGAAGTTGGTTGTGCGCGTGGCGGATCTGCTCGTCGGGGTGCAGGAAGCGCACCAGGTCGCGGTCGTGGCCGCCGGTCTGCTGGGTGAGGTGGGCGTACGCGGTGAGGACGGCGTCGAGGCGGGCGCTCGGGGTGCCCGCGCCGTCGCGGACGGCGACGAGCTCGCCCAGGTGGGCGTCGATGCGGCGCGAATGCCAGGTGCGCAGGATGGTTTCGACGTCCGGGAAGTACTTGTAGAGCGTCGCGCGCCCGATGCCCGCGCGCTCGGCGACCTGCGACATGGTCACTCCGCGCAAACCCTGTTCGAAGGCCAGTGCCGCCGTGGCGTCGAGGATCGCGTCGGTGACCCCGCGACGATGGGCGTCGATCGTTTCGTTCCACAGCTTCGGCACGCCCCAACCATACAGAATGACCGTCCTATAGACATCAACGCTTGACCGTAGACACTCTGTCTCGATAAATTTGACGTCATGGCCTCCACCAGCGGAAACCCGCACCCCGAGTACCACGATCCCGACGCCCCCGACACCCTGTACGCAGTCAAACCGCCGTGGGATATCGACCGCCCGCAGGCCGCCTTCGTCACGCTCGCCGAGGCGGGCGCGATCCGGGGCCGGGTGCTCGACCTCGGTTGCGGCACCGGCGAACACGCCCTGCTCGCCGCGAGCCTGGGCCTGGACGCCACCGGCATCGACCAGTCCGCTCAGGCCCTGACCTTGGCGCGCGCCAAGGCCGCCGAGCGCGGCCTGAAGGCCACTTTCCGCCGCCACAGCGCCCTCGAACTGTCCAGCCTCGGAGAGGTTTTCGACACCGTCCTGGACTGCGGCCTGTTCCACCTCTTCGACGGCGAGGACCGCACCGCACTGGTGGCCGGGCTGGCTGCCATCGTGCGGCCGGGCGGCCACTATCACCTACTCGGCTTCAGCGACCGCCAGCCCGGTACCTGGGGACCGCACCGGCTCACCCGCGACGACATCGAATCCGCCTTCCCCACGGCCGAGTGGCAACTCGATTCCCTGCAACCCGCCACCCTCGACATCAACCCCTCCCCAACCCCGGTCGCAGCCTGGCTGGCCACCGTCACCCGACGCTGATCGCCATGCCCGCCTTGGAATCCCGCATCCCCACCGATCGGCCCACCCGCTATCTGCGCCAATTCCGCACGCATGCCGAGGCGATGGCGTCCCCGCGCGGCCATCGTCTGCGTTCGCACGTGGGAAAGCCGCACTCCCCCAGCGAGGTTCAACTCCGTGTCGAAGGCACCGACGAACGCGCTTTCGCCCATTTCGATCCGTGGGGAACGTGCCTGCTGACCGCCACACCGGACGCACTCGTCATCCGCCTCGAGGCCGCCGACCCCGAGAGTCTCGACCGCCTCCGCGACCTCGTTACCGCCGACCTCACCCGTTTCGGCCGCGGCGAGCTGACGATCGAATGGCATTCGACCACTCGGTGATCAGCCGATCGCGCAGGCCACCGCGGTCAGGGCGGCCGGGAGCTTGTCGTTGCCCTGTTCGGTATCGATGCTGAGCGCCGCGGCATTGCCGGAGGGCGTGGCGAGCGCCAGGGTGATGAAGCCGGGGATGCCGCCGGCGTGGCCCCAGAAGTCCTTGGTGTCCTTGCCGTCCGCACCGCAACCCATCCGGAAGCGGATCAGGCCGAGGCCGTAATCCATGTCGGACGAGGACGACATCGGGATGGTCTGCCGCATCTGCGCGAGTTGAGCTGCCGGGAGCAGTTTTCCGGACAGCAGGGCCGCGAAGAATCGATCCAGGTCGGCTCCGGTGGAGACGAGCGCGCCCGCAGCGCCCGCCCACGCCACCTCCATCTCGGTGACATCGACCTGCTTGCCGTCGACACTGCGGTAGCCGTGCGCGAAAGGCGCCCGCAGCCCGGTGTCACCGGCCGCCGGGAAGTAGGTGTCGTGCAGGCCGAGCGGATCGAGGATGCGGCTGCCGATCTCGGCGGCGAGCGGCCGACCGGTGACGCGTTCGATCAGCAGATCCAGCAGCGCGTAATTGGTGTTGGTGTACTCGAAGCGCGCGCCCGGCTCGAACTGCGGCGGCATGCTCATGGCGATGCCGACCACGTCGGCCGCGGTCAGGTCGCGGTAGGCCTTGCCATCGCTGGTCTGATCGAGTTGCTGGGGCATTTTGTGCGAGGGATCCTCGGGCGCGAAATCCGCCAGGCCGCTGGTGTGCTGCAACAGCTGGTGCACGGTGATGCGGGTGCCGTCGTTCCCGTTGCCCGCCACCACATCCGGCAGATAGCGCGCGATCGGGGCCTCCAGGTCGACGGCCCCCTCGGCGGCGAGCTGCAAGACGACGGTGGCGACGAAGGTCTTGGTGACGCTGCCGATGCGAAAGTGCGCGTGCTCGTCGTACGGCGCGCCGGTGGACAGGTCGGCGGTGCCCGCGGTGACGGTGCGCGGTCCGCCAGGACCGGAGAAGACAGCCTGCGCCCCTGGCACTCCGGCACCGACGAGCGCGGTCAGCGCATCGGAGACCGGATCGGCCACGGGTGTCGCCGGACTCGAACCCGCCTTGCTCCCACCGCAACCGGCCGTCACCAGCAACGCCATGGCCATCAGTCCGTATCCGCCACGCCGAATCCTGCTCGCACCCACGCGATACCCACTCTCCACGACGTCACCACGGTCTCTTCGGTTTCGACGCTAGGGATCCGGGTGACGGGTTCCTATCCGGTATCACCCGGACAACACCCCGAATTCGCCCTACCTCCCGGGTCGTACTCGTCAGGCGAGTCCGGCCCGCAGCACCAGAATCGCGATCTGAGTGCGGTTCTCGAGGCCCAGCTTGGCGATGATGCGGCTGATGTGGACTTTCACCGTGGATTCGCTCATGTGCAGGGTGCGGGCGATCTCGGCGTTGCCCGCACCGGTCGCGACCGCCTGCGCCACTTCGCGTTCCCGGTCGGTGAGCTGATCGAGCTGGGCCAGCGCGTCGGGCTGTTGGGCTCCGGGGCCCTGGGTGAAGGCGGTGAGCATGCGTTTGGTGATGGCGGGGGCGAGGATGGCGTCACCCGCCGCGACCACCTCGACCGCGCGGGCCAGCTCGCGCGGCGGGGTGTCCTTGAGCAGGAACCCGGCGGCCCCGGATTCCAATGCGGCGTAGACGTATTCGTCCAATCCGAAGGTGGTCAGCACGACGACCGCCGGGGCGTCGGGCAGGGCGCGCACCCGGCGGGTCACCTCCAGGCCGTCCACGTGCGGCATGCGGATATCGGTGACGACCACGTCGGGGCGATGCCGGTGCACCAGGTCCACGATCGCACGACCGTCGGCGTCCTGGGCGACCACCTCGATGCCGCCGCCGGCCTCCAGAATCATGGCGACGCCGGAGCGCACCAGCTCCTCGTCGTCGAGCAACACCACCCGGATCACGAAACCTCCCTCACCGCATCGTCATTCGGCCACCGTGCCGGACTCCTCGACCGTGCCACCCGGAGTGCCCGCCGCCAGCGGGAACGTCGCGTGCACCCGGTAACCGCCGACATCCAACGGGCCGGAATACAGTGCGCCACCGGCGAGTTCGACCCTCTTGCGCATGCCGACCAACCCGAAACCGAAGCCCGACGCGGCCAGCGCGGTGGCCTCACCCCGGCCGTTGCGCACATCGAGGTCGAGGCGGTCGCCGACCACGGTGAGCGCGACCCGCACCTCCGCACCGGCGGCATGCTTGGCGGCATTCGTCAGCGCCTCCTGAACCACCCGATACGCCGCCCGGCCGACCGGACCCGAAACCTGCGGCAGCACAGCCGGAGCAGTGAAAGCCACCCGCTGCCCGGCCGCCACGGCGACCTCGACAAGTTCGTCGATTGCCGCCAAATCCGGCGCAGGCCGCAGCGGCACCCGATCGCCTCCGGCACCGGCGGCCCGGGCGTCGGTGGCTCCGGTTGCCCCGGCGTCGGCGGTGTCGGCGGGTCGGGTGCTCGCGGAATCACCCAGCGTCACAGCACCTTCCGGCGCGCGCAGCAGGCCCAGCAACTCCCGCATCTCGGTCAGCGCGCGGGACCCGGTGGTGCGGATGGTCGCCGCGATCTCGGCAGGCTTACCGTCGGCGGACACCTCCAGCGCCCCGGCCAGCACGGTGATCTGCGAAATCCGGTGCGCCACGATGTCGTGCAGCTCCCCCGCGATACGCAGCCGCTCGGCCTCGACCGCCGCGTGCGCGCGCAGGTCGCGTTCGCGTTCGGCCTGTTCGGCGCGTTCCCGCAGCGCGGCAAGGGTTTCCGCGCGCTGATTGACCCACAGTCCCCACAGCAGCGGGACGACGAGCATCGGAATCACGATCGCCGAGCGGCTGACGAACACATACCAGCCATTGGGCGCGCCCCACGGCACCACGGCGACCGCCACCGCCGCCAGCGACCACAACCAGGTCTGCCGCCGATTGCCGTAGCGGCGGGCGACGGCGTAGAGCGCCACCAGCAGTGGCGCGGTCGCACCGACCAGCAGCTGGCCCAGCATGGCCGCCGCGAGCACGGGCAGCGGGCGGTAGCGGCGCAACAGCAGCGCGAGGCCGACCGCGATCGCCACGGGCGGTCCGGCCGCGGCGGGCAGCAGCCCGATCGAGGAGGTGTGCACCCCTTCGAAACCGAGGTAGCCGAACGCCGCGGCGAGCACGACGTCGAGGACCGTGTCTCCGATCCGCCGTGTCGTACTCACCCCGGCAACCCTAGTCTCCGCGGCATTCTCAGACGTCACGGCGCGCGAGCAGCACGACACCCGCCGCCAGCAAACCGGCGGACAAGGCGACCAGCGGCAGCACCGACAGCACCGGATTACCGCTGCCCGGCTGCACCGACTGCCCGGCCGACAGGAACGGCATGAGCTTGGCGTTCACCCCGGCCAGCACCCCGCCGGTCTCCACCACGGTCGGGAAACCGATGGCCGCGACCATGGCGAAGGTGCCGTTGCGGGTGATGGCGGCGACCCCGAGTCCGGCCAGCGCCTCGAGCGTCACATAGACCGGCATCCCGGCGAACGCGTAGGCCAGCTGCGAGGTTCCGGTCGGCAGCGTCGAGACCAGGCCCTGGACCAGCACGGTGACACCGGCCAGCGCGACGCCGTAGAGCGCGGCGAACCCGCCGACGGTCAACGCCTTCGCTGCCATCACCCGGCTCGGCTTGCGCACCGTCAGCATGGTGGTGGTGATGGTGCCGTAGCGGTACTCGTGCCCGAAGGCGTTCACCGCGACGGCGGTGGCGAACAGGGCCGCCAGCATCAGGGGCAGTCCGTGCACCGAGGTCTGGAACTGTTCGGCGGGCGAGGCGTGGGAGCTGCGCGCCGACAGGTAAGCGATGCAGCTCTGAAGCGCCAGGCCCACGGCCAGCAGGACCCAGGTGGATCGCACGGTGGTGAGGCGGGTCAGTTCGTAGCGAATCGCGTTGATCATGAGTCGAATTCCTTCGGGTTGCGGGCGGCGGGGTGTCAGGCGGCGACGTGGCCGCGGTACTGGGCGGCGTCGGCGGTGGCGTGGAAGTAGGCGTCCTCGAGGCTGGTGTGCGCCTGGCTCAGCTCGGTGACCAGCAGGCCCGCCTGCATGGCGAGCACGGCGACGCGCTGCCGGTCCTGGCCGTCGATCACCACCGCGCCGTCGGCCTGGATGCCGACCCGGAAACCATTGCGGCCCAGCACTTCCGCCAGCGCTTCGGGCCGATCGGCGCGGGCCACGATGCGCGCGGCGGAGTTGCGGCCGACGAAGTCCGCCACCGATTCCGCGGCCAGCAGCCGACCCGCGCCGATCACGATGAGCGAATCCGCCAGATGCGCCATCTCATTGAGCAGATGCGACGACACGAAGACGGTGCGGCCCTGGCGGGCAAGCCCTTTGAGCAGGTCACGCAGCCAGCGCACGCCCTCGGGGTCGAGTCCGTTGGCGGGCTCGTCGAGAATGATGGTGGCCGGATCGCCCAGCAGCGCCGACGCCAGCCCCAGCCGCTGCTGCATGCCGAGGCTGAAGCCGCCCGCCCGTTTGCCCGCGACATCGGCCAGCCCGACCAGCCCGAGCACGTGCTCGACGCGGCCCTGGCTGATTCCGGCTCCGGCCGCGATCATGCGCAGATGCCCGATCGCGGTGCGCTTGGGATGTACCGAGCGAGCATCCAGCATCACGCCGACCGACCGCAGCGGGTCGGCGAGTTCGGCATAGGACTGCCCGTCGAACAGGGTCCGGCCGCTGCCGTGGTCGAAGCCGAGCATGAGTCGCATGGTCGTCGATTTGCCCGCGCCATTGGGGCCCAGGAAGCCGGTCACGACGCCGGGCCGCACGTCGAAGGACAGATTGTCGACCGCCGGGACGTCGCCGTAGCGCTTGCCGAGTCCGCGTGCCTGGATCATGCCGTTCACCTCTCGCCGGTGGGTGCCGCCCGCTGCGTCACCGTGTCGGCTTCGACGATGCCGGGTGGCGACGGCCCAGCCATCAGACGACAGCACACGACCGGCTAACACTTTTGGCTTACACCCCGGTCAGACCACCTCTTGCTCGGTTGAGCAAACCGGCGTACGGTTTTGCTCATGCAAGCAAAAATCAACTCGGGCGAGCAAGGGGCGCGCACGTTCACCGAACTCGCCCGGCGCGCGCAGATCGTGGACGCGGCCATCGAGGTCATCGCCGACCAGGGCTACGCCAACGCCTCCTTCGCCAAGATCGCCAAACAGGCCGGGCTCTCGAGCACGGGGATGATCTCCTACCACTTCCGCGGCAAGGGCGATCTGATCCGCGAGGTGGTCACCCGCATCATGGCGGTCTCGGCCGAATTCATCGGCGGCAAGCTCGACACCGAGCAGGGTTACCGCGGCCGCATGCTCGCCTTCTTCGCCGCCAACCTGGCCCTCGTCGACGAATACCCCAAACACCTGCGGGCACTGTCGAATATCGCCGCCAATGCCGGGACCGACGACCCGCACCTGTTCGGGCTGCTCGACCAATTGGGTTCCGTCGCAACCACACAGGCCGACATCCTGCGGGCCGGACAGCGCGACGGCGTCTTCCGCGAATTCGATCCGGCCGTCATGGTGATGGCCATTCGCGGCTCCCTCGACGCCGCGATCGCCCGCGCCGCCGTCGATCCCGGATTCGACGCCGCCGCCACCGCGCGCGAACTCGCCGATCTCTTCGACCGCGCCACCCGGAAGGACTCGTGACCATGACCCAGCCCACGGCCGCCCCCTCGGCCGACACCGACCGCACGCCCGCGCAGAAGCGCGCCGCCCTGCGCAGACACATTGCCCGCCAAGTGATCCTGGAACTGCTCCTGCCGATCGGCGCGTACTACGGATTGCGCGCGGCCGGAGTGAGCCCGTGGGCGGCTCTGGTCGCGCCGGCCCTGCTCACGCTGCCGTTCCTCGCCTTCGACGCCCTGCGCCATCGCCGCGTGGACGCGGTCGCGCTGTTCACCCTCGTCATGGTCGCGGCCGCCACCCTCGTCTCCCTGGTCACCGGTGACCCCCGCACGTTGCTGGTGCGCGACAGCTGGCTCTTCGGTGTGATCGGACTGTGGATTCTGGCCACGCTGTGGACCCAGCGGCCGATGATGCGCAGCATGGCCCGCACCATCGTCACCGTGAAAATCGGCGAGGCCGGATATCGCGAATGGGATGCGCGCTGGGACAGCGATTCCCGCTTCCGGCATCAGCTGCGGGTGCTGTCGGCGGTATGGGGCGCGGGATTCACCGCGGACGCCGCGATCCGTATCGCCGTCGCCTATTCGCTGCCGCTCGACACCATTCCGTTGGTCACCACACTGCAGTGGCTGGTCGTTCTCGGCGGGCTCATCGGGTTCCATATCTTCTACGTCAACCGCAATGGATTGAAGGTCTGAATCCGCCTGCGGGCGGGGGCGAGCCGGGAAATTGCCGAAAAATTGTGTTAGCCCCCTCGACAGATCTGCCGTCCACACACCGCACGGTGATACGTTTTCTCTATGGCCGCAGGTGGCCGGGTAATCGTTTGCGCATCAGGGAGATGCCGTGTCCAGAGCAGTGAAAGTTACTACCGCATGGTTGTGCGGGGGGATTCTCGGGATTGTCGCCGGGTTGGTCGGAGCGGGCGGCGCGTACGCCGACGACTCCGGCGGTCCGGCCCAGGTCGGGGACACCGTGTATTTTTCACTCGGCCAATGGAATTGCTCGATCGCCGGTGACGGCGCGGTGGGCTGCGATCTCGCCGTACCGGCCGCCGTCATGAATGTGCTGTATGCCGGAGCGCAGGTCCCGTTCCCGAATGTGCCCGCCATTGTCATCGATTCGACCGCGGCCCCCGCGCATCCGCAGTGGAATTCCGGCGGCAGCCACACGCTGCCGGGCGGGAACCCCGAGCTGGCGGCCATCACGCAGGTCAGCGGGCACGACCCGGAGTTCTCGATCACCCATGCCGGGGCCACCTGCCAGATCACCTTCAACGGTTCGGCGGTGTGCAGTTCGATGGGGCACGGGTTCAGCCAAAGGGGACCAGTACCTTTCGGTTACTGATCCCCTTCGAATCACTGGATTTACCGGTACCAGACGCCGGAATCCCAGTCGCCGTAGTCCCAGACATTGAAATCGTAACGACCATGTGCTCCCCCGAAGAGGTAACCCCACCAGCCGGCCGAAGTGTCGCAGATCTGGTCGTCGTGGTTGCACACCGACAGTACCGGGAAGCCGCCGAACCAATCATCGACGCCCGCAAGAGGATAGCCGATGATGCCGCTGCCGGGAGTCGAGGACAAACCTGCCCCGCCCGGGCCCGCGTCCCGCTTGGGATCAGACAGCAGAATGGCATTCGCGTTATCGACGTCCTGGTGTGCGGTGACCCAGGCGTGCACGATTCCGGCACCTTCGGAGTGCCCGATGATCCGGATGTGGTCGCCGGGGCATTCGTTGCGGTGCTGCCAGAACAGCCGGTCGAGTTCGTTCAACCCCGACATCGGGTCGGCGGAGTTGTATCCGACGGGCTGGTTCACAAAGGCGGAGAAGACCGACGAGTTGTTGTCGCCGAGCCCGCCGATGCCGATCGACCAATCGCCGGTGCAGTCATCGGCATTGGCGGTCGCGGCCGTCAGGTGTGTCACGGTGGAAAAGAGGATAGCCAACAATAATGCGGCGAAGAGCGCCGTTGCTCTACGCATGGTCGTAACTTTCTTATAGCACTTGCCTCCGGGGCGAGCCCGGCTTGCACGGGATGTACCCAGCAATTGCTGGCGTTCTTCATTCCTGCCGAAACAGTTACCGGGACCCCGATTTCGTAGGCCGTTTCGCGATGTCAAGGCCATTCCGTGGGCGCGAGCGGCGCGGCTTGCCCGGCGTTGGCACCCGCGGTCCGGGGCCGCTCGGCCCCGCCGAACAGCAGTCGGACCTGAAACGGGCGACAGTCGTGCGGATCCGCGGAAAATGGCTCGGCGATTCCCCTGAGCGACAACTAGATTGGCCGCATACTGTCGGGGGTCAGTCGGGTTTGGGGGAAGTCGTGGTCGCTATCGACACCGATGACGGCCGGATACGGTCGCCGCGTGCGGTTTTCGCCGAACGCTTCGGCGAACTGCATGCGGCGGCGGGCAATCCGACGCTGCGCCGGGTCGCGACCGCGGCGGAGAACCGGATGCGCGCGGCGCGCGGGAATCGGCCCGGCGGCGCGTCCGCACAGCGCATCAGCGATTGGAAGGCGGGCCGCAATGTCCCGGCCCGCTTCGAATCCCTGCTCCCGGTGGTGCTGAGCCTCGTCGAACTGGCGGGCAAGGCGGGCAACCCGCTGCCGCGTGAACTCGCCGATCCCGCCGAATGGCAACGACTCTGGCGGGAAGCGACCAGTTGGAACCCCGAGGAGGACACCGAAGCCGCCTGCCCGTATCCGGGCTTGCGCGCCTATGCCGCCGAGCAGCGGAGCCTGTTCTTCGGGCGGACCCGGGCGGTCGCCGAGCTGACGGACGCGGTCCGCTCGGCCACCGGCATCACCGCGGTGATCGGCGCCTCCGGCGCAGGCAAATCCTCTTTGCTCGCGGCCGGACTGGCACCCGCACTGGGAGATTGGCAGATCACCACCCTCACCCCGGGCGCACACCCTTACGAAGCACTGCTCGAAGCACTCGGCGGACCGGCCACCGAACAGCAGCCGGAGGCGATCGGCCAACCCACCGAAGGCGACGAGCAGCCGGAGCGCACGAAGCTACCAGCCCCCGAGCCGTCGGATGGTGGTGTGGCGCTGGCGGTGTTGGCGGCGCGGAATGACGGGGTGCGGCGGTTGGTGATCGTCGATCAGCTCGAAGAGCTGTTCACCGCGTGCGCCGACGAGCGGGAGCGGGAGCTTTTCCTGAGCGTGCTCGACGGGTGTGCCGGCCGGGCGGATGATCCGGTCGCGGTGGTGGTGGCGTTGCGCGCGGACTTCTACGCGCACTGCCTCAACCATCTGATCCTCCAGGACGCGCTGGAGCACCGCGGCTATCTGCTGGGCCCGCTGCGGATGGACGAACTGTCGCAGGCGGTTTCGGGTCCGGCGCGGGCGGTCGGGCTGGAGCTGGAACCCGGCCTGGAGGAGTTGATCACCAGCGAACTGTGCGGTGCCGGAGACCATCACGGCCGCCGCACCTACGATCCCGGTGCGCTGCCGCTGCTCTCGCACGTCATGGCCGCCACCTGGCAGCATCGCGAGGGCCGCCGCCTCACCATCGCCGGATACCGGCGGGCGGGCGGCGTGGTCGGCTCGGTCGCCGAAACCGCCGAATATGCCTGGAACGAACTGACTTCCGCCCAGCAGCGCGCCGCCCGCGACCTCCTGCTCGGCCTGGTCACCGTGAGCCAGGACGCCCGCGACACCCGCCGCACCGTCCCCCGCGACGAACTCCTGCGCCGCACCGACGCCCACGAAGACGCCACCGCCGCCCTCGAACTCCTCGCCCGCACCCGCCTGATCACCCTCGACGCCGACGCCGTCACCCTCACCCACGAAATCGTCCTCACCGCCTGGCCCCGCCTGCGCACCTGGATCGACGAAGACCGCGTCGGCTACCTCATCCGCCAGCGCCTGGAAACCGATGCCGCGGAATGGGCTGCCCAGGAACGTGATCCGGCACTGCTGTATCGCGGCAGCCGGTTGCAGAGCGCCCGCGACCACGCCGACCCGCCCCCGGTGGGTCCACTGGCACAGGAATTCCTGACCCGGTCCGCGACCGCGGTGAGCGCCACCCGCCGCCGATCCCGCGGCCTGCGAGCGGCGCTGGCGGTGCTCGGGGTGGGTCTGCTCGTGGTCGGTTTCGGCCTCTACTCCCAGCTTCGGCTGGCTGATCAGCGCGACGCGGACAGTCAGTTCGCCGCGGTGCTGGCGGCGGCCGACCGGGTCCAGCACACCGACCCGTCACTGGCCGCGCAATTGAATCTGGCCGCCTGGCAGCTGCGGCCCGGCGATTCCACGGTGCGGTCGAGATTGCTGCAGTCCCAAGCGACTCCGCTGGTGACCGTTACTCCGGCCCATACGGACGCGATCACACAAATCGCCTTCCAGCCCGCCGTGCACACCCTCGCATCACTGGACACTGCCGGCAACCTGCGACTCTGGGACACCGCGGACCCGAAACATCCACGTGCACGGGGACCGCAGCTGACGGGCATCGAGGGAGTGGTCCTCGATACGACCGCGCGGCTGATGGTCACCAGTAGCCGCCCGGAGTCCGCCGACGGGGGCACGCGGGGCACGAATCCCTTTGTCACGCTGTGGGACATCGTCGATCCCGCGACCCCACGCCGACTGACCCAAGTGCCGATGACCTCACTCGACGCCCAACTGGCGCTCAGCCCGGACGGCCGCACACTCGTCACCATGGGCTGGGACGAATTCACGCTGTGGGACATCGGCAATCCGGCCGCACCGGTACCGCGGGCCGCTCGCACCCTGCCGGTCTCCGACTCCTACGGTGGGGCGGGCACGGTGCGCTTCAGCCCTGATGGGCGGCTGCTCGCCCGCGCGAATCGGGAGGGGTCGCCCAGCCTCAATTCGGTTCAGCTGTGGGATGTCTCGCAGCCGAACAATCCCACCCTGTTGGCTCCGGCTTTCGCCATCACCCCCGAATCCGCGGGCCAGACCGGCGTGGTCGACCTCGAATTCCGGCCCGACAGCGCGGTACTCGCGGTCGGCATCACACCCGAATCCGGTTCGCACGGCGTCGCGCAGCTGTGGGACCTCGCCGATCCGGGGCATCCGCGGCTGGCCTCGAGCCGGGAGATCGACCGCGGCAGCATGACCGCGCTCGCCTTCGCACCGGACGGCCGGACTCTCGCGGTCGCCGTCGGCGAATCGGTGGCCGTCTGGAACGTGACCGATCCCGCCGACCCGGCACTGTTGGTCGACGACTTGGCGGTGACCGCGGGCAGCTGCCACTCCGCCGTCGACGACCATCGGTACGAATGCCTTCCCGAACCACGCACGGTGGCATTCACCACCGACGGCCGCAGCGTGCTGGCGGGTACGTCGACCGGTGATATCCATACCTGGTCGCTACCGACCGCGCTGACCGCGACCGTCCCGGGTTCCGACGAGATCTCCGGATTCGCGGCCAACGGCACCGAGCTCGCGGTCGGGCTCGCGAACCGGGACACCGCCACCCTGTGGGACATCCGAAATCTCCAGGCTCCCAGAACGATCACCCAGTATCGGTTCCGCGCGGGTCTGGGCTCGAGCCAGCTCTCCTCGGACGGCACCCTGCTACTGACCATGGATATCGACCGGGGCACCGTCACGGTGCTGGACGTGACCGACCCGGCCGCCATCCACGCGCGCGGAACCTGGACCTTCCCCGATCCCTCCGCGTTCCGCTACTGGAATATCAGTCCCGATTTCCGCACGGCCGTCACCATCGACGCGCAGCAGATGATGCAGTTGTGGGATCTCACCGATCCTTCTCACACGACGCCGCTCGGGGCCGCGGTCCCGCTCACGGAAAACGGGACCTTCAGTTTCGGGGCGGACGGCAAGTCCATGATCGAGACCAGCGCTGCCCGAACCCCCGAGCAGGTCACCACCCTGTGGAGCCTCGCCGACCGATCGCATCCGAGCCGGGTCGCGGACTTGCTCCGGGTCCCCGAGAGCGACGGGGCATCCGTTGTCATCGCACCGGACTTGCGCACGATGGTGGTCTCCGAGAAGGGATCCGTGCAGGCGTGGGACATCGGTGATCCGCACCGGATCCGGAAGCTGGGTGGGGCGCTCACCGGGAAACTCCCAGCAGCCGAAGCGGTGTCGTTCACGCCGGACTCGCAACGGCTGCTGGCGCGCGGCTCCGACGGAGCCGTGCAACTGTGGGACTTCACCGATCGGGCTCATCCCACACAGACTGCTGCCCTCACTTCCACTGCCGGATACGGTGGCACGGGTGCGGCGATGTCCTTGGGCAACAACTACCTGGCCGCCATCACGACCGAGGGCACGTTGGCGCTGTGGGATCTCGATACGCAGCACGCCATCGATCGCATCTGCTCGATCACCGGCGAGTTCTGGACCAGAGATCTCTGGCACCGGTACGTGCCGCAACTGCCTTACAGCGAACCGTGCCGAACCGGCAGCTGACCCGACTCGGGTCGACGGTTCAGTCTCGCAGCCGGACGATCGCGATCGGAATCTCGGTGCCGTGCAGCAGCGCGTGCCCCGTCGAGCCGAGGGCCATGCCGGGATAGCCGCGGGTGCCGTGACTGCCGATCACCAGCAGTTGGGCATCCGTGGCCGTCTCCGCGAGGACGCGGGCTGGATGGCCCTCCACGACAAGCGATTTCACTTCCACGCTCGGATGGGTCGCGGCGTTGGGGGCCAGCATGCCCGCCAGTAGGCCGACCGCGTCGGTGTGGGTGTGGGTGTCGCTGTCGCCCGAGAGCTCCCAGGCGTGGACGACGATGAGCGGCACCGCGCGGCGTGAGGCTTCGTCGAAGGCGAGTTCCAGGGCGGCGGCGCTGTGCGGAGAACCGTCCACGCCCGCGACGATCGGGCGGGCCGCGAGGTCCGAGGGGTCGGCGGGGACAACGACGATCCGGCCCAGTGCGGCGCGGGCGACGCCGGTGCTGACCGAGCCGAGCAGGCTGCGGTGGTAGGCGCTCATGCCGCGCACACCCACGACCAGATAGTGGGCGGTCTCGGCCAGTTCGCACAGGGCCGGGACGGCGGGGGCGTCGAGAACGAACGTGGCGATATCCGTCAGCGGCAGGTCTCCCGCCGCCTGCCGCGCGACCCGCACGGCACCGTCGAGGGCGGCCTGGGCGGTCTCGCGTAATCGGTCGTGCAGCAACCGGACCGGGCTTTCACCGGATCCGGCATCGGCGATCGGCGCGACCGCGAACACCAGGTGCAGCGGCGATCCGTGCAGGGCGGCGGTGCGCGCGGCCCAGCGGACGGCGTGCAGCGCGGGCTCCGAGGAGTCGACGCCCACCACGATCGGGCGATCGGGACTGTCGGCAGGCACGGAATTCGCCTCCTTGCAGCGGGAACGGATGGCCCGATCCTACGAGCCGACCCCGCGCGATCGCCGAAGCCGACGCCGCATGATCGAGGAATGGTGTCGGTTCGACGTCGGATCGATGCAGACGCGGCCGGTCGGTTTCGTTGATCGGGCCGGTCCGGCACAGGCTGACACCGTCGTGGGTACCCGGCGAAGGGAGACGCGCAATGGGAGTCCGACGTCGTGAACTACTGCTCGGGATCGCCGGCGGCCTGGTCCTGGCCGGATGCGGCAGCGACAGCGAGAAACCCCGGCAGCCACCGAAACCCGCGACCGTCCGCATCGACCCCGGACCCGGTCCGGCCGAGGCCCGGCGGCTGGGCACGGTCACCGTCACCGACGGCACCGTGAGCTCCGTCGACTGGCTCGACGAAACCGGCCGGGCACTGCCCGGCGCACTCTCACCCGACCGGCGCAGCTGGACCAGCTCCGAACCCCTCGGCTACGGCCACACCTACACCGCGACCGCGGTCGCCCACGGCGAGACCGGCGACATCACCGCCACCGCCACGTGCACGACCGTCGAACCCGATCGACTCGTCGATGTCTCGCTGCGCTCGGCGAATCTCGTCGAGCTCACCGAAAACGACACCTACGGTGTGGGTTTCGTGCTGGTCGCGCATTTCGACGAGGCGGTCGACCGGGCCGCCGCGCAACGCTGCCTCCAGGTCGAGACCGTGCCCGCCACCACCGGCGCCTGGTACTGGCTCGACGACCGCAACGCGCACTGGCGACCCGAGCACTACCACGCGCCGGGAACCCGGATCACGGTGTCGGCCAACCTCTTCGGCGTCCAGCTCGGCGACGGCGCGTACGGCCAACGCGACCAACGGGTTTCGGTGACCATCGGGCCCGCCCACGTCGCCATCGCCGACGACGACACCAAACAGATCCAGGTCTTCGACAACGGAAACCTGGTGCGCACCATGCCCACCTCCATGGGCATGGGCGGCACCGCCGTCATCGGCGGACGCCAGCTGTCCTTCTGGACCCGTCCCGGCATCTACACCGTCCTGGACCGCAAGGACCCCGTCATCATGGACTCCGAAAGCTACGGTCTGCCCACCAATTCCCGTCTCGGCTACCGCACCAGCATCAACCACGCCGTGCGCATCAGCCACGACGGCATCTACGTCCACGAACTCGCCGCGAGCGTCTGGGCGCAGGGCAATACCGACACCTCCCACGGCTGCCTCAACATCTCCCCCGACGACGCCGCCTGGTTCTACGACTTCGTCATCCCCGGCGACGTCGTCGAGGTCCGCAACACCGGCGGCGACCCCCTCGACATCTGGCAGAACGGCGACTGGTCCATCCCCTGGCCGGACTGGCTGCGCGGCTGATCCCACCGAAATCCACTCCAGCGGTGGGGTATCGACCTAGAGCAGGGTGTTGTCGGCGATCCCGGCCAGGCAGCGCTCGACGACGTCGGCGGCCGAGC
>NZ_JBSGBY010000110.1:0-17425 GCF_053601505.1 Nocardia sp. NPDC004722 | reverse complement strand
GACGGCGTGCGCGAGGGTCTCGTCCATGGGGATGAAGCAGTCGCCGAAGCGGCGGATGCCCTTCTTGTTGCCCAGGGCCTGACCCAGTGCCTGGCCGATGACGATGGCGGTGTCCTCGACGGTGTGGTGGGCCTCGATCTCGATGTCGCCCTTGGCCTGCACGGTCAGGTCGAAGCTGCCGTGCTGGCCGAAGGCGGTCAGCATGTGGTCGTAGAACGGGACGCCGGTGGAGATGTCGGTCTTGCCGGAGCCGTCGAGGTTGAGCTCCACCACGATGCTGGATTCGCGGGTGGTGCGCTCGACGCGCGCGATACGGTCGGGGGTGGTCATCGGGCGATCAGCTCCTCGGACGCCAGTTTCGCGCTGACGCGCAGGAATTCGTCGTTCTCGGCGGCCAGGCCGATGGTGGTGCGCAGGTAACCGGGGATGCCGACATCGCGGATGAGCACACCCTCGTCGAGGTAGTGCTGCCAGGCGCGGGGCGCGTCGGCGAAGCGGCCGAAGAGCACGAAGTTGGCGTCGGACGGGATGACGTCGTAGCCCATGTCGTTCAGCGCGGCCATGACCCGGTCACGCTGGGACGCCAATTCGTGGACGCTGCCCAGGGTTTCGTCCGCGTGCCGCAGGGCGGCGCGCGCGGCGGCCTGGGTGACCACGGACAGGTGGTACGGCAGACGCACCAGCAGCATGGCGTCGATGACCGCGGGCGCGGCCACCAGGTAACCCAGCCGCCCGCCCGCGAAGGCGAACGCCTTGGACATGGTGCGGCTGACCACCAGCTTGCTCGGGTATTTGTCGATCAGGCTGATCGCCGAAGGCGCGGAAGAGAATTCGGCGTACGCCTCGTCCACCACCACGATGCCGGGGGCGGTCTCGAGGATGCGCTCCAGGTCCGCGATCGGAATGCTGTGCCCGGTCGGATTGTTGGGGCTGGTCACGAAGACCACGTCGGGCCGCTTCTCCCCCACCGACATGACCGCGTAGTCGATGTCGAGGGAGAAGTCGCCGTTGCGCTTGGCCTCGATCCACTCGGTGTCGATGCCCTCGGAGATGATCGGGTGCATCGAGTAGGAGGGCACGAAACCCAGTGCGCTGCGGCCGGGTCCGCCGAACGCCTGCAGCAGCTGCTGCAGGATCTCGTTGGAACCGTTGGCGGCCCACACATTCGCCACGTCCACCGCGATGCCGGTCTGCCGGGTCAGGTACTCGGCGAGATCGGTGCGCAGGGCGACCGCGTCGCGGTCCGGGTAGCGGTGCAGGTCGGCGGCGGCGGCGCGCACGGATTCGGCGACGTCGTCGATGAGCGCCTTGCTCGGCGGGTGCGGGTTCTCGTTGGTGTTGAGCTGCACGGGCACCGTCAATTGCGGTGCGCCGTACGGGCTCTTGCCGCGCAGGTTGTCCCGCAACGGCAGGTCGTCGAGAGAAATGTTGGATCCGGGGACGGTCACAGCACTCATGCCAGCTTCCCGAATCGCGCCTGCACGGCCTGGCCGTGCGCGGGCAGGTCCTCGGCATTGGCCAGGGCGACCACGTGCCCGGCGACATCCTTCAACGCCGCCTCGGAGTACTCGACGACGTGGATGCCGCGCAGGAAGGTCTGCACGCTCAAACCCGAAGAGTGCCGGGCGCATCCGGCGGTGGGCAGCACGTGGTTGGAGCCCGCACAGTAGTCGCCCAGCGACACCGGCGACCACGCACCGACGAAAACAGCTCCGGCGGAACACACCTGCGCGGCCACGGCGGGCGCGTCGGCGGTCTGGATCTCCAGGTGTTCGGCGGCGTAGGCGTTGACCACGCGCAGGCCCTGGGCGATGTCGTCGACCAGCACGGTGCCGGACTGCTTGCCCGACAAGGCTTCCGCGACCCGATCGTGGTGCTTGACCACGGCCATCTGCGCGGTGAGCGCGGCGTCCACGGCGTCGGCGAGCTCGACGCTGTCGGTCACCAGCACGCTGGCGGCCAGTACGTCGTGTTCGGCCTGCGAGATCAGGTCGGCGGCCACGTGCACCGGATCGGCGGTGGCGTCGGCCAGGATCGCGATCTCGGTCGGCCCGGCCTCGGCGTCGATGCCGACCAGGCCACGGCACAGGCGCTTGGCGGCGGTGACGTAGATATTGCCCGGCCCGGTGATCATGTCGACCGGTTCCAGCTGCGCGCCGTCGGTGTCGATGCCGCCGTAGGACAGCAGCGCCACGGCCTGCGCACCGCCGACCGCCCAGACTTCCTCGACGCCGAGCAGCTTGGCGGCGGCCAGGATGGTCGGGTGCGGGAGGCCGTCGAACTGGGCCTGCGGCGGGGAGGCGACGACCAGCGAGTCCACGCCCGCGGCCTGCGCCGGAACCACGTTCATGACCACCGAGGACGGGTAGACGGCATTGCCGCCCGGCACGTACAGGCCGACCCGCTCGACCGGAATCCAGCGCTCGGTGACGGTGCCGCCGGGAACCACCTGGGTGGTCTTGTCGGTGCGGCGCTGATCGTTGTGGACCTTGCGGGTGCGCTCGATGGCGACCTCGAGGGCGGTGCGCACGGCCGGATCCAGCTCGGCGAGAGCCTTGTCCAGTTCCGCGGCGGGCACGCGCACCGAGGTGGGCGCGACACCGTCGAACTTCAGGCTGAACTCCTGCGCGGCCTCGACGCCCCGATCGCGGATCGCCTCCACGACCGGACGCACATGATGCAGCACCGAGTCCACGTCGACGCCCCCGCGCGGCAGCGCCGCGCGCAGTTCGGCAGCAGTGGGAGTGCGTCCGCGCAAATCTTCGCGGGCGAGCTCGATGCGGCTAGTCATAGCGCTCTGAAGTCCTTGTCTGTGTTGATTCGAGGGCGGTGCCTCATTCAAGGGGTCGGCGCAGTCGAAACTGCTTGCGACCGGGTACCAGCCTATCGGGTCGCCGCCAGCGCTTTACTGCCCGGCCGAGGTCGCGCGCGCGATAGCCGCGCGTAAACCGTCGGGGCCGAGGTTTTCCACCACGGTGTCGCCGACCTTCACCACGGGCACGTGGGTCAGACCGGCGGTGATGGCGATGCGGCTGTGCGAGGCGACGAAACCGTCGTAGCGGCCGGAGTGGATGCAGTCGGTGAGGTCGGAGCCGGTGACCCCGGCGTCGGCGGCGATCTGGACCAGTTGGTCGTCGGTGAGACCGGGACCGTTCTCGGCGGGCTGATTCTCGAACAGCCGCTTGCTGAAATCGGGCCACAGCTGCTTGTCCGCGACCGCGACACAGGTGCCCGCGTTGGCGGCGCGGGTGGAGTAGTTGTCCTTGGACAGGCCGTCGAGCACCGCGACCGTGTCGTAGTCGGCGGTCACGGTGCCCGCGTTCACCAGGTCGGTGAGGGCCGGGCCGGTGGTCGTCTCGAACTGGTGGCAGATCGGGCATTGGAAGTCGGTGATGACGGTGACGACGGTCGGGCCGGTGCCGAAGCGCAGGCGGCCGTCCGGAGTGAACACCGCGGGCGGGGCGACGGGTGCGACGGCCTTCTGGTGCTCGTCGTGCTTGTGCAAGAAATTGGCGGTGAGGACCGCGATCAACGCGACGATGACAATGATCGCGCCCACGGACATCGGGTTGAGAATGCGGCGTTTCCCGGTCACTCCGGCGACTTTCCGGCTGCTGCGATTCATGGATAGCCATGATATTGCTGGTCGATTGTCCGGAATAGATCCGACACTCGAATGTCAATACCTCCGGCGGTAAATACACCGAAAAAAGAATCCGCAGCGGACAACGTGTAACAGGTACCGGAGCTGGGAAAACGGCCATTTTGTCGCCTGGGTCACGTTGACCGGGCATTTCTCCGCTCCGGACTATCAGCGCATGGATTTCATCGGCAAGCTCGTGATTTTCGCGGCCCTGGGCGCATGCGTCCTCGGCTCGGTACTCGGAATGCCGGTCACGAATAGGGCGATCGCCGACCCGGCACCCGCCGAGTGCGTCACCGACAACTCGGTGCCGAATCGCACCACGCTCACCTGCCCGCCCGGTTCCGGCGTCGGGCAGCACGCCTTCATCCGCTGCCGCGATCTCGGCGGCCTCGAGCACCTCCGCATCGGCGCGACCCTCGGGGCCGAGGGCGGCGTCTCGGAGGCCGACTGCGCGCCGGGTGAGACCGGCCCGGTCTGAGCACGAGGCAGTCCCTTTCCCGTCGATCGAAAGGTTCTTCCATGTCCGCAACGCTGGTACGAACCCGGACGACCAAACGCGCCGCCCGGCAAGCCAAGGAATGCAAACGCTCCCGGCGCGGGCTCTACGCCGCGGCCGCCTTCGCCTCGCTGGCCACCGTCCTGGTCGGTACCGGGCAGGCCGCGGCCCAGGGGCCGGTGCTACCGCTGCCGCCCATCGATCTCGGTTTCCGGCCCGCGATCGGGGATCCGCAGCCGCCGGTGAACCCGCTCGGGGTGCCGTTGCCGCCACAGGTGGGGGCCGGGTTGCAGAGCCTCGGCGACGCGGTCCCGGGTCTCGGCGCCGCGGCGCAGGATCTGGGGGCCGGGGCCGGGTCGGATATCGGTGCGGCCGTGCAGGATCTGGGTGCGGTCGCGCAGGGGTTCGGCATGCCCGTGCCGGATCTCGGTGCGCTGGGCCAGAATCTGGGTCCGGCCGCGCAGAACGTGATCGATCAGGCGGTGGACGCGCTGGGCGGCGCGCCCGCCGGGACGCCCGTGCAGCCCGGACTGAGCCAGTTGCGGGACCTGTTCACCCCGCCCGCGCAATCGCCCGGTGGCGCAGCGGCTTCCGGTGGACCGGCCGCCGATGCGATGATCCCCGGTAGCGGGCCAACGCAGGCCGCCGGACTGCTGGGTCCCGCGTCCTCGCCGGTCGCGCAGCTGGCCGAGGTGGCCGCGCAGGTGGTCGGCTCGCGAATCGATCTGGGGCAGTTGGGTTCCTGGGCCGATCAGACCTTCCCGTCCGGGCCGCTGCGGCAGCCGGTGGAGGATCTGCTGGCGTTCGTACGGCAGGCCGTCGAAGGGGCGGGATCGCGCCGCCAGGACCTGGCCGAAGACCCGGTGACGGAGCTGATCAACCGTGGCCGCGCCCTGTTCGGGTTCCCGCAGGAGGCGGGCGATCCAGCACAGGGGCTGCGGGAACTGCTGACTCCGATCCTGGGGCAGACGGTCGGCACCGGGGATCCGCTGCAACAGCTCGCGGAGAGCGTCCGGAACCTGGTCGCGAATCCGGCCGCCGGACTCGACGCGCTGGGTGCGTCGGTGCTCGGCTTCGCCGCGCCCGCCCTGGGCGGTCTCGCGCCGCTGCTCGGGTTCCTGTCACCGGTGCTCGGAATGATCGCGGATCCGGGTACCGCGGCCGAGCCGCTGCTGCACGAGTTGCGGTCGATGCTCATGGGCACCGGGGTGCGGCGTGATGCCGCGCTGCCGCTGCTGGCCCTGCCCATCGTCGGTCTGTTCGCGATCGCGCCGCTGTTGTTCGCGGGCGCGCTGGCGATCGGCGCGATCGGCATAGGCGCGATCGTGGTGCTGGCCGCGATCGTGCTCGCGCCCTTGGTGATCGGCGCGCTGGTAGTCGGCGGCATCGTGCTCGCGGTGCTGGCGTTGCCGGTGCTCGCGGTGCTGGCCATCATCGCGATTCCGGTGCTGCTGGTGGCGCTTCCGGTCGCGTTCGTGGCCTTCCAGGTACTGGCCCCGGTGATCCTGACGCTCGGCATCGCCGCGTTCGCCGTCGTCGTGGGTGGCGGCATCGCGCTGGCGATGACCTTCCTGGCGCTCGGCGGTGGCGCGATGATCGCGATCCTCGCCGCGACGCTGGCGGGCGGGCTGGTGGCCACCGTGCTGATGCCCTTCCTGGGTCTGATCATCGCGCCGATCGCGTTCACGGCCGCCGCGGGCATCCTCGTGTTCGGCACGATCGCTTTGGTAGCCGCGGTGTTCGGGACGCTCGGAGTCACCTTCCTGGCGGCGATCGCGTTGCTGGCGGTGCTGTCGGTGGCGGCGCTGTTCACGCCGTTCGGGCTGATCTTCCTGCCCGTCTTCGGGATTCTCGCCGTGGCCGCGCTGATCATCTTCGCCGCGGTGGGCCTGGCCTCGGCCATCGCCGTCACCACCCTGTTCGGGACCGGTCTGGCCGCCCTGACGGCGGTGGGCTCGACGGCCGTGATCGCCCTGCTGGCATTGGCTTCGGCGGCGACGGCGGTGAAACTGGCTGCGGTCGTGGCACTGTGGGGTCTCGGCGCGGCCGCGGGTCTGATCCTGATCGCGGGCGGTGTCGTCGCGGCGGTGGTGGCACCGATCGCGGGGCTGATCGCCACCTTCGCGCTGGTCTTCGCGCTACCGATCCTCGGCCCGATCCTGGCCCCGGTGCTGCTGGCACTGCTGGTGGGACTGCCCGCCGCGCTCGGATTGCTGATGCTGTTCGGCGCGGTGGGTGTCGGCGGGTTCCTGCTGGCGTTCGCCACGACCGCGCTGCTGAGCCTCGCGGTGACCTGGGCGTCGGTGACGGTGATCGCGGGCGGGCTGCTGATGTTCCTGATGCCGTACACGATCCCGTTCGTGCTGCCCGCGCTGATCGCGTTCGCGGCGATCGTGGCCGCGGCCGTGATGGGTTTGGCCGCACTCGATTTCGTGTTCACGCTCGGACCGGTGCTGGCCCTGACGCTCGGCGCGATCGGGGTCGCGCTGGCCGTCGTCGCCGCGGTGTTCGCGGGCGGGCTCGCGGTCAACGTGCTCAGTTTCGCGATGCTGACCGTCGCGCTGTTCGCACTGATGCTGATCAATCCGCCGCTCGCGTTGCTGGCGCTGCCGTTCCTGCTGGGCGCGCAGCTGTTCATCGTGCTGGCGGGCATCGGCGGCACCGCGATCGTGGGCGGGCTGCTGCTGGGCCTGGTCGGCGTGCTGACGGTGGCGAGCGGAATCCCCACGGCGCTCATCGCTTTGCTGATCACCGGCACCTTCGTCTACGCCTCGCTGCTGTTCCCGCCCTTCGCCCTGGTGGCGATCCCGGTGGCGATCGTGGCGCTGCTGGCGGCGCTGGCCGTGATCTCCGCGACGAGCGCGATCGGGCTCGTCGCGTCGGGCGCACTGGCGGTCGCCGGTGTGGTGGCGGCGCTCGCGGTCGCGGTGGCACTCACGGTGGCCATGCTGCCGGTCGGCATCGCCGCACTGGCGGTGGCCGTGGTGTTCTCGCTGCCGTTCCTGATCGTGGGCCCGTTCGCCCCGATCCTGTCCACCGCGCTGTCGCCGATCCTGGCGCTGGGTGCCGCCGCGCTGTGGTCGCCGTTCCTGGTGGCGGGTCTGGTCGTCGCCGCGGTGGCGCTGGGCATCGGCGCGTTCGGCCTGATCGCCGCGCCGTTGTTCGCACTGACGCTGTTCGGCGGATTGTGGGCGGGCGCAACGGGTCTCGTGCTCGTGGCGTGGCTGGCGAGCTCGATCCTCGACTTCTCCGCCATCGCGGTCGCGGTGCTGGCCATCGGAATCCCGTTGGCCCTGCTCGCGGTCGCGGGGCTGGCCGCGCTGGCACTGCCCCTGCTGGCGCTCGCCGCGCTGGGAGCGGCAGCACTCGCCGCGGCCGCGGTGGCGATCCCGGTGCTGGCCGTCGGCGCGGCCATCACGGCCGTGATCGGAATCCCGCTGCTGGGCATCGGCGTTCCGGTGGCACTGCTCGGCCTCGCGGCCGTCGCGCTGCTGGCACTGATGCTGGTGGCGATCCCGGTCGGCCTGTTCCTGGCCGTCGCGCTGCCCGTGCTGGCGGTAGTCGCGGCAGGCGGCGCGGCAGCGGTCGCGGGTGGGTTGGGGTTGGCTCTGCTTGCGGCGGTGGCCATTCTGCTGCTGGGTCTCGGGCTGCCGTTGCTGGCGCTGCTCGCGCTCGCGACGCTGGCGGCACTCGTGCTGGTGCCGCTGTTGCTGCTGCTGGATCCGGCGTTCCGGTCGTACATCATCTCCGCGATCCGGGCGGCGATGGATTCGGGTGCGACCGGTGGCGGGGCGGCCGCGACCGGGACGCAGTTCCTCGACAGCATTACCGATACGGCGAGCCTGGATCAGGTCATCGCCGGGCTGATGGGGCTGCTCGCACCCGCGAATCAGCCCGCCGCCGCTCCCGTCGCGCATGCCGACATCCCGCTGGTGGGTGCCGACGCGGCGGATGGTCTGCGCGACAGTGACTCTCGACGGCTGGTTTCGGTCGGAGTCTGAATCCCTCTCGACAGCTCCACTCCCCCAATGGAATCCCATCATCAGAAGGAGATCGCCATGAGTATCGAGACCAACGACGCCACCATCCCGTTCAATGCCATCGATCCCGCTCTGCACCTGGAGTATCTGTACGGCCCGCAGTGGGCGGCGGTGCTGCGGATCGTGGAGCGTGCCGCGCAGCTGACCGCCGAGGAGCGGGAGCGGATGAACGCCGAGGCCGGTCAGCGCATGCAGGACAGCATGAACGCGTTCACCGGCGCGGGCGGGCTGGGCGGGTTGCTGTCGAGCCTGGGGCAGCCGTCGAGCGACCCGCAACCGTTGCGGATCGCGAGCGAGACCGCCAAGGAATTCGGCCGCTCCCGCAATGTGCAGGTGGCGGGATTGATTGCCGGGCAAGCGGTCTCGGCGACGCCGACGACGGGCGGCGAACTGGCGGGGGTGCTGCAGTCACTGGGTTCGATCGGCACGCTGACCGTGGTCAGTCAGGCCGTGACGGCCGCGGTGCTGGGCGACCTGGTCGGCCGCGGCCGCTACACGCAGGACGTGCACGACGCCCTGATGCGGCCGTGGATCGCCGCAGTCTCCTGAATCCCTCTGTCGCAGTGAGGAGTACGCCATGATCGAGACGCGATTCAGCGCCGCCGGTGTGACCGATCCGCTCGGCGGCCTGCTCGATATGCGTTCGGCCCCGGTGAGTTACGGCTACCACACGGAGAACGGGATGGACGCCGAGCTCCGTGAGCGCTGCCACCGGCCTCGGCGGGGCCCGGTGGGCTGGTGGAATCGGCATCGGGGCGTGCGGCTCGGCGTCGGCCTGGCGCTGGCCGCGAATCTGGGATTCCTGCCCGCCGTGCAGGATGCCGTGCTGACGGGGTTGTCCCATGTCGCGTAGCACGGGACGGCAGGTGGCGACGGTCATCGTTGGTTGCGCGATGACCGTCGCCGCCCTGACCGGGTGTTCGCGACCGGCGGCGGAAAAGCCTGCCGCCGACCCGGATACCGCGGACTGTGCCGGCGGCGGCCGGGTGATCGGCGGCCTGCAGGACACCTTCCGGTCGCTGTCGGCGCAATTGAACGGCATCGGGCCCGTCTCCGAACGCGGTGACCTGGGCGAAGTCGAGCAACGAGTGCGGGAGGCGGCACGCCTGGCGGCGCTCGTCGACGCGGATCTGCGTGGTGCGGCGGGTACGATGACCGAGCCGCTGCCCCGGCGGGCCTTCACGGCGGTCGCCGCCGCCGGAGCCGGGCTGCACGACGCTCTCACGCAACTCGCCCGGGCTGTCGACGGGTCGAGTCCGCCGCAGCAGACGGTCGATTCGGTTCAACGGTCATTGCACGCGCTCGACACATCGGTGGAGGGTCTGCGGTTGTCCTGTTCCACGGTTTTCGCCGATTCCACGGTCGCGCCCGAATCACCGGTCGCGCCGACGACACCGGCCGCCCCGGTCGCCGGTCCCGGATTGCGCCGGTAGGCGCGATTGCGGGAGCGGGACGCGTCACCGTCCGACCCCTCCGACACCGGCGGGTCGGACGGTCGCGTCGTCTTCGCCGCCCGCCTGACCGCGCTGTTCGCGGCGGCGGGCGCGCCACCGGTGAAGCAGGTGATCCGCACCGCCAATGCCCGGCTGCGGCCCGGCGGCACCCCGATCACCGCGCAGCGCATCAGCGACTGGCGGCGCGGCAATCGCACCCCGGCCACCTTCGACGCGGTCGTGCCGGTATTGGAGGTCTTGATCCGGGAGGCCAGGCAGCAGCCGCCGCCCGCCGACCCGACCCTGCTGGATCCGCGCCGCTGGCAGGCGGATTGGCAGGCGGCGAAGACCGCCAAGGAGACCGTGGACAGCGGTCGCGCACCGTATCGCGGCCTGGCTGCCTTCCGACCGGAGGACGCCGACCTGTTCTTCGGGCGCGCGGCGGCACTGCGGCGACTGTGGGATCTGATCGAGGCGGCCGAGGCCGGAGCCGATCCGGCGATCGTGGTGCTGCTCGGCGGGCGCGGGGCCGGGAAGTCGTCGCTGCTGGCCGCCGGGCTGCGGGCGGATGCGCGCGGGCGGGTACCGGTGACGGTCGAGCCCGGCGGTGACGTGGCGGGCGTGCTCGCCGCGGCGGGGCCCGGGCCGCGACTGTTGCTGGTGGACAAGGCCCGTCGCTTGTTCACCCGGTGCGCGCCGGAGGATGCCGACCGCTTCCTGACCGAGTTGGCGGCGGTGTCGCGCGCCGACGCCGAACCCCGGACGACGGTCGTGCTGGCCTGCGACACCGGCTTTCTCCCGCAGTTGACCGGTCACCCGGTGATGGCTGCCGCGCTGCGGAATCCGTCCATGCTGCTGGAGCCGATGTCGGAGGCCGAGATGCGGGAGGCGATCACGCGACCCGCCGCCGTCGCCGGGCTGAAGGTGGAGGACAGCCTGATCGAGGTGGTGCTGCGCGACCTCGACCCGTTCGATCCGCACAGTCCGCTGCGGCTGCCGATGTTCTCGTACGTGCTGTGGGAGACGTGGCGGCATCGGCACGGCCGCACGCTGACACTGGACGCCTACCGCGAAACCGGCGGCATGTACGCGGCTTTCGCGAAGGGCTGCGAAATGCTGTGGGCCCGGGTGGGAGAGCGCGAGCAGACCGCGGTGCGGCAGATCCTCATGGCCCTGACGTTCATCGGCCCGATCTCCACCCAGCGTGACCGGCTCTCGCCCGAGGTCCTCATCGAAGAGGCCGAGGATCCGGCGATCACGCGGGCCGTCATCGCCTGGTTGATCCGCATCCAGTTGGTGGTGCGCCACAAGGATCGCATCGAACTGGTTCACGACCTGTTGTTGACCGCGTGGCCTCGGATGAGCGAATGGATCAGTGAGGAAAGGGAATTCGCGGCGCTGCGTCCACATATCGAGGCCGACGCCCGCGAATGGGCGCGGCAGGACCGGCCCGCCCGGCTGCTGTACTCGCGCACCCGGCTCGAGGACGCGAACACCTGGTTGCGGCGCACCGGCACCCCCAACCGGCTGGCGCGAGAGTTCCTGTCCGCGTCCACGATCCGATACCGCCGCCGGGTGCGCCGCCGCCGCGTCTGGCAGGCGGGGATCGCCGCGCTGACCGTACTGGCCGTGGTGTTGGCGGCCGCCGTCCTGGTCGGCCGCGCCTCGGTGAACGAGGAACGCCGCGGGGCCTGGCTGGGTGAGATCATCGGCGCGTCCCAGCGGCTCGAGGACATCGATCCGGGGCTGTCGGTGCAGCTGGCGCTCGCGGGCTACCGGATGAACCGCGACGACCCCGCCGCTCGCGCGAGACTGCTGGCCGCGCAGAGCCTTCCACTGAACATCGCATCCGCCCAGGCACACGCCGGACCGGTGTACGGACTCGCCGCCGCGCCCGCCCGCAAGCTCGCCGCCAGCGGTGGCGGCGACGGCGCCATCCGGCTGTGGGATCTGACGGACGCGCGCGCGATCACCGCTGTCGGGGAGCCGCTCACCGGCCACCGCGACCGGGTGGAGGCGGTCGCCTTCGACAGCTCGGGGAACATGCTGGCCAGCGCGAGCCGGGACGGCACGATCCGAATCTGGGATCTCACCCGGCCCCACGAACCCCGGCCGGTGGGCAGCTTCGAGCTGGGCGCACCCGCGACGGCCGTCCGCTATCTGCCCGGCGATCGCACCCTGCTAACAGCCGATGCCACCGGGAACCTGTCGACGCTCGATCTGTCCGCGCCACAAGCCATTCGGCGCATGACCGCCATCGCCGCGCACACCGGCGCGATCCACGCGGTGGCTCTCACCAGCGATCCCGTGCCGCACGGCGACATCATCGACGACCCCTCCGACCCGGCGATCGCCGAAACCCCTCCCCCACAGTCGAATCACACGCAGCCCGGTCCGCCCAGCACCACTCCGGTCCAACCCAGCGCCGCTTCCGGCGCACCCGGCACCGGTCCCGGCGCACCCGGCGGCACGTCTGGACCGGCCGCCGATCCGGCACCGGTCTTGATGGCGAGCGCGGGCGACGATGGGACAGTGCGGCTCTGGTCCGCCACGGGCGACGGCGCGATCACTGCCGTCGGAACCGGACTGGCGGTGGCGGGCCGGGTCGGGGCGCTCGCGCTGGCAGCCAACGGCCTGCTCGCGGCCGGGACCGCGGACGGCGCACTGCTCACCTGGGACGTCCGCGAACCCTCCGCGCCACGCGTGATCGAGAAGGAGCACGAGCGCCGCGTCCCCATCCTCGGACTGGCCTTCGCGCACGACGGACAGGCGCTGGTGGCAGCCGAATCCGATGGAGCGCTGCGGGTTTGGGACACCCGGGAGCCCGGCCAGGTGTTGCCGACCGGGCTGGTCATCCAGGGCAGCGCCGGATCGATGGGCCCGCTCGCCCTGCTCTCCGACGCCCGCTCGGTCACCGCGGGCGCGGACGGACACGTGGTGGTCTGGCACACGCCGCTGGTGCATGTCCCGATGCTCTTCGGCGGCGGCCTCACCGACGCCGCGCTCACCGACGACGGCAGCCTGCTCGCGGCCGGGCTGCGCGACGGCCGAGTCCAGCTGTGGCAGGTCGCCGACCCGCGACGGTCACACCCGATCGCCGAGGTTCCCGGCGGACCGCAGGATCGCGTCGGGGTGCGCGTCGCGCTCCGACCGGACGGGACGATGCTGGCCACCGGCGGCGAAACCCCGTTCGCGACAGCCGATCAGGCGGGCGTCGAGTCGGCGGGGGCGCGGTTGTGGGATGTGCGGGATCCCGCGCATCCCCGTCCGTTCGGGGCGCCGCTGCCCGGAAGTGCCGGGGATGTGCTGGTTTTCGGTTCGGGTGGCGATCGGTTGATCGCCGGTGGGGGCAGCGGCGCGCTGCGGGTGTGGGATGTCAGCGATCCGGCCGCGCCTAGGCAGGCCGGGGCCGTGCTGCCGGGATCGGATCGTGAGCTGCGGGCCGCCGCCGTCGACCCGTCGGGCACGGTCGTGGCCGCCGCCGACGATCTGGCCCGGATTCACCTGTGGGACTTGACCGATCCCGAACACCCCGCGCATCGGACGGTGGACGCGGGTGGGGCGAATGTCGAGGTGTTGCGGTTCAGTCCGGATGGCGAGTGCCTGTTCACCGGGGACGATGCGGGGATGATCCGGGCGTGGCGGGTCGGGGATCCGCAACGTGCGGCCGCGTCGGTGCGGGCGCATGTCGGGGCGGTGCGCACCCTGACCCTGGATCGGGCCGGGCGGCACCTGATCTCCGGCGGCGATGATCGGACCGCCCGGCTGTGGGAGGTCGGTGCCGGGGAAGAGCTTTCGGCGGCGAGCTCGCCGCTGTCCGCGCCGGTGGGCTGGAACTGGTTCGTGTTCTTCCCGCCGCGCGACGAGTCACGGGTGTTCGCGGTCGGTGACCAGACTTCCGTGCTGTGGTACTCCGATCCGGCGACGGTGGCGGCGCGGCTGTGCGCGGCCACCGGCGAACGCATCGGAGCAGCCCTGTGGCAGGACATGTTTCAGGACACGGTGCCCTTCGTCAGCTCCTGTCCGTAGCGGGTGGCGACCAGGTGCTGCTGGGCGAAGGTCCACGCGTTCTGGGTGACGAAGTAGATCAGGATGGCGATCGGCATGACCGGGCCGAAGAGCAGGGCCCCGGCGGGGAACACCCACTGCGACAGCATGTTCATGATCCGGGCCTGGCTCGCGGCGGCCCCTTCGGCGGGCGGGGTCTGCCGGGCCACGGCGGCGCGGGCGGTGAAGTGGGTGGCCACCGCGGCGATGATCATGAGCGGAATCGCCACGGCGGCAACGGCGGCGGTATTCGATCCGGCGTGCACGAGCGTGTCGGCCAGGGGTGCGCCGAAGAGCTTGGCGTTCAGGAACGACTGCACCTGGCTCGACCCGAACACGTAGTTCTCGGTGTGGCCGGGCTGGAAGGACCGCAGCACGTGGTAGAGCCCGATGAAGACCATCGTCTGCCCGATGATCGGCAGGAACCCGGTGAGCACATTGACGCCGGCCTCCTTCTGCAACTCCTGGATCGCCAGCGCCTGCTTCTCGCGGTCACCGGCGTGCTTGCGTTTGATCTCCTGCACCTGCGGCTGCATCTCGGCCAGCGCGCGGGAGAACTTCAACTGCGCCATGAACGGTTTGAACAGCAGCGCCCGCAGGGTCATGACCAGGAACACGATGGCCAGCACCCAGGCCAGGCCACTGGACGCGCCGAGGATCGACGCGAAGGCGGTGTGCCACAGCCACAGGACGGCGGACACGGGGTAGTAGATGAAATCGAGCATGGGAGAACCTCGCTGCGCAGCGCCCGCTCAGGCTGCGGGCGAAGGGAATTCGGGACGTCGAAGAACCCGACCACGCGCACGACCGGGACGGTCACGCGAAAAGGTCAGGCAGCGAGGATTCCTGGGGCGCGCGGACGCGGACGACCCGCCGCGTCGGGATGGCTCTGCCGCCGGAAGGTGCCCCGGCGACGCGTGGCCGCCGATTCCGCGGGACCGCCGGACACCGTGGCCGCCAGCAGCGGCCCCCGCGCCGACAAAAGCGCCGCGGTCACCGCGACCAGCGCGGCCGCACCCAGCACGATCAGCGAATTCGGGCTGGCAGCGCCGAGATACAACACCGCCCACACGGACACCACGAGCGCGCACACCAGCAGCGCCGTGGATCGAATCCGTGAACCCATGCGCCCGACCTTACCCTCGATCCGCCCCTCGGTCACCGGATGTTTCCGACACCACAGCACCCCTGCGGGTCCCGGCCGCGGCCACTGCCGCCCCGACGTCCGACACTCCCGTCCGACTGCGGCCACTGGCCGACTATCGTCCCGGCCGACCGGTACGCCGGACGCGATCGAGCCCCCGCGGAGGACCGTGGGGGCTCGGATCGGGTGGCGGCCGCGGGATTCGCGGTGGGGGGTTATTCGGTGACCGTGCGCTTGATGATCATGGGTTCGGCCAGGATGCCGTCCAGGACTCCGGCGATGTGCTGGAAGTGCTCGGTCTTGAAGTGCTTCTCGAGGGCGTCGGCGTCCTGCCATTCCTCGACAACGACCATGTGGGCCGCGTCGTTCGGGTTGACGAAAGGCTGGTAAAAGATCGCGCCGGGTTCGGCCAGGGACGGCTCGATCATGGCTTCCAGGGCGGTGCGCAAGCGGTCCTCCTGGCCGGGGGTGGCGCGCAGTTCGGCGACGACATGCAGGGTCATGATGGTTCTCCTCGAATGGTCCGGGTGGTCGGAACAGGCAGTGGTCGAACAGTATTCGGAGCGACTGGCAGCGGGCGGTCAGCGGCCGACAGGTCCCTCGCCCGCGCCGGTGGCCCGCAGGGCGGCGGCGATGGCGTCGAGGTCGGCGT
Source organism: Nocardia sp. NPDC004722 (assembly GCF_053601505.1). Classification (NCBI taxonomy): domain Bacteria; kingdom Bacillati; phylum Actinomycetota; class Actinomycetes; order Mycobacteriales; family Nocardiaceae; genus Nocardia; species Nocardia sp. NPDC004722. The sequence goes on along the minus strand of NZ_JBSGBY010000110.1, from coordinate 1,967 downwards.
CGGTCAATTCCAGTGCGGCGGCGTCGATCCAGCCGTCGATCTGCTCGGGGGTGCGGGCGCCGACGATGGCGCCGGTGACTCCGGGCCAGGTCAGGGTCCAGGCGATGGCGACCGAGGAGACGCTGGTGTGGTGCGCCGCCGCGATCGGCCGCAGCGCCTCCACCAGCGCCAGGTTGCGGTCGAGCTCGGTGGTGAACTCCGGGAAACCCTTGCGCCAGTCGTCATCCGGCAGGGCGGCGACGCGTTCGGCGGAGAAGGTTCCGGTCAGCAGGCCGGAGTGCTGCGGCTGGTAGATGATGCCGCCGGTGTGATGGGCTGCCGCCCAGGCCAATTCGTCGGCCGCCTGCCGCTTGAGCAGCGAGAACTGCGGCTGAATGGCGTCGACGTGGGCGATGGATTCGGCGATCTCCAGTTGCGGCACATCGTGATTGGACAGGCCGATGGCGCGCACCTTGCCCTCCTGCACCAGGTCGGCCATGGTCTGCCAGTACTCGGCGAGCGAGGTGGCGAGGGCGGGGTCGACGCCGTCCGGGTCCGCGAAGTCCAGGGAGGCGCCCGTGTCGGGCCAGTGCACCTGGTAGAGGTCGATGCGCTCGACGTCGAGGCGGCGCAGCGAATCCTCGACCTCGCGGCGGACGCTGTCGGCGGCCATGATCCGCTTGGGCGCGGCGGTGCGGTCGTTCTCGTCCCAGACCAGTCCGGCCTTGGTGAACACGAACGGCCGGTCGGCCTCGGACAGTCCGGCGATCGCCTTGCCGACCACTTCCTCGGAGTGCCCGAGCCCGTAGACGGCCGCGGTGTCGATCCAGTTCACCCCGGCCTCGACGGCCTTGCGGATGGTGGCGATGGAATGGGCGTCGTCCTGCTCGCCCCACGTGTAGCGCCAGCCCGCGCCGCCGATCGCCCAGGCGCCGAATCCGATCCGGCTGATGCGCATGTCGGTGGTGCCGAGCTGTGCGGTGGGAAGGGAGGTCATCGTGTGCTCCTCGTATGTTTTCGCCGTCCGTCGCGGCGTCGAGCACTACATTCGTCCGCCGCGAGCGGGGTAAACAGTGCGGCGTCTGCCTGGGCACGGGGTGACCAGGATGGGCCGCGGAGGATGGATTTCGCGGTGGACTTGTTTACTTGGAACATGACCTTGGACCGTCGCGCCGAACTCGGTGAATTCCTGCGCTCCCGCCGCGCCCGGCTCAGCCCGCACGAGGTGGGCCTGGTCGATCACGGTGCGCGCCGCCGGGTTCCGGGCCTGCGCCGCGAGGAGCTGGCGCTGCTGGCCGGTGTCAGCGTGGATCACTATGTGCGCCTCGAGCAGGGCCGCAGCCTGCAATTCTCGGAGTCGGTGCTGGACGCGGTGGCCCGCGCGCTGCGCCTGAATCAGGTTGAGCGCGACCATCTCTACCGCCTGGCCCGCCCCTGGTCGGGCGACGAGCCGCCCGCCGCCCAGCAGGTGCGTCACGGCCTGCGCCGCCTGCTCGACGCCGCCCACGACGTCCCCGCCTACATCGTCGGCCGCGGCGTCAGCGTGCTGGCCTGGAACAGCCTGGCCGCCGCCCTGATCACCGACTTCGGCGCGCTCCCGCCCCGCGAACGCAATCTGGCCCGCCTGGTCTTCCTCGACGACGGCGTGCGCGACCTCTACGAGGACTGGGCCGCCAAGGCCGCCGACGTCGTCGCCTACCTGCGCCTGGACGCCGCCCGCAATCCCGGCGACTGCGAAATCGCCGCTCTCATCGAGGATCTGAACGCCCGCAGCCCCGAGTTCGCCCGCCTGTGGGAGCTGCACGAGATCAAGGACAAGACCCACGGCCAGTACGTCTACCGCCATCCGATCGTGGGCCGTGTGGAACTCGGCTTCGAAACCTTCCGGCTCCCGGATCCAGATGCTGGGCATACCAAATACCCAGCTGCGCCGGAGACAGTGGGAAGTAGCGCTCCCCCCACTCGCCGTTCCCGCCCAGATCCAGCTG